>WJMD01000190.1 GCA_014728125.1 Candidatus Effluviviaceae Genus V sp. | reverse complement strand
CTATGGTGCACTGTCTCATGACAACCTCCGCGTTTCGCCCGAGCTTCCCCACTTCCTGTGCAGCCCGTCGAAGATGACATGTCCCTCGAGGACCCGAAGGCGAAACCAATCACGTCCTGAAGCCACGGTATCATCACCGAGCGGGCCTGCAGCGACGCCACATCCGTCAATACTTACATCATCAGACATGATAACACGCCGAGCGAGTGAGCGTCAACCACTGCTTGCTTGATCTTGGGGCCCTGGGGAGGTGGAAACCGCGGTGTTGGGGTTGATGACGGGGTTGAGTGATTCTTCAGGAGTGGTCTGTGCCGTCCGGAGAGCTTGGTCCCGCGAAGGCCACCTCGACCGTCGCAATCTGGTGTGGGCCGAGGTCCAGGACGATGTCACGGCCGTTCACGACGACGGGGGCGCCGCGCCTCTCCAGAAGGTCGCACGTCCACGCAGAGTCCGGCTCAAGGCCGAACTCCAACCGCTCTCTGACAGGCTCTCCGGTCAGGTTGTAAAGCCGCACGATGAGCGTGTCCCGCTTCTCGTGCCTCTTGACGGCGGTCACGGAGACGGCGTCGCTCGTGGTCCGAACGAGCCCTGTGCCGCCGGGCACGTGGAGGTCGCGCACGCCCTGCATGGTGAGCACCGGCGCGCGCCACAACCTGCTCATGCGCTTCACCCCTGCGCTCACCCAGTCTCCCGCATAGGGAAGCACCGCATAGCGGAACGCGCCTGGTCCCTGGCACTGTGCGTCGGGCGTCGGGATCGTCGGTCCGGCGTTCATGTTCCGCCGGGTCGGGAAGTCGTCGCGCGAGAGCCATCCGACCGCGCGAAGAAGCGTGAGGGCGAGCGCCACGTTTCCTTCCCTGTCGCGTCGTGGCTCGACCTCGGGAAGGCCCGCGGCCAGGACCGCGACACCGAACTCCCCGTCCTCGACGAGTGAGAACTCCTGCTGCGGAACCGTCCCCGCCGGTGGCTGGAGCCAGTCGTCGTGCCGTTCCTGGTCGACGGGGCGCTCGTTCGCGAGGAAGTGACCGTCCGAGATGATCGTGTCGGCAGCCACGCCGGTCGGGACGTGAGCGCGCAGCCTGTGATCGAGGGCCCGGTTCTCAAAGACGACCTCGACGTCGACGACCGGGCTTCCCTGCCGGAGCCCGACGCGCACATTCACCGGACAGTCAATGGTCGCGTCGGAGCGCCGTGCGCGGTCGGGCGCGATCGCCTCGGGCAGCCGGAGCGTGAAGGACGCTTCCAGACGCCCGGAGAACCCGGTTGCCTCGATGGCCCGAAGACTCCCGGAAGCGCCGGTGGACGTCACAGTGTGTGATGTCTCCGCGGGCGAGTAATCGTACTCATCGCCCACATCTTCTGTGTCCTCAAGGACGTTCAGATCCCGGAGCACGCGACCGGTCGCCGTGTGCTCTATGTCGAACGTCCCGTTTGTGTGGAGCGTCACGCGACAGTGCTCGTTCTCGATGGTGTCGCCGTCGACCTTCACGCTGGCGTCGGCCGACGGGTCGCTTTCCCCCTCGACCAGGAAGAAGCAAGCGTGGCCGACCGCAGGCAGGTCCTCGGCGAGGAACTGAATGGTGAGGAACTGGTCGCTCGTCTCGCGCTCCTCCTCGGACCGGACGATGCGGTCGGCGAAGTCCCGGAGGTAGCATTCGAGCACGGCGCGCTGCGCCCCGTAGTCGAGCAGGGTCCGGTAGTCGATGCCCCAGAACCGCTCGAGGCGCTTCGAGTCGAGCACCTTCATCGGGACCGTGTGCCCGCTCTCGTCCCGCAGCTCGAGACGCGAGACGTCCACGCCGGGCGGCTGGAGCACGACGAGCCGCGTGACGACCTCGGTGCGCACGACAGGCAGCGGGTTCGCGACGACGATGACCGTCTCGTGGTCGTCCTCGGCCCGCCGCGCGAAGGTCGGCGTCAGGTGCTCGAGCTCGTACCGGAGAACCTGCTGCGCCGTCTCCCGGACCGCGGCGAAGCGCGGGACCATGTCGCGGTGGACCGCGTCGGTGCTGCACCCGCAGATGGAGTCGTGCGGTTGGTTCTTCAAGAGCTCCTTCCATGCGTAGTCGACCGAACCCGCCGGGTACTCCCGTCCGTGCACGAAGTGCGTGTACGACGCAAGCGGCTCCAGATAGTCGGCCAGAAAGGACTGCGCAGCGTCGTTCTGCTGCTTGAGCTCCATGCGGGCGGACCACACGCCCGTCAGGATCGGGTGCTCCTTCCCCGAGAGAAGCTCTCCGGACCAGCTCTTCGTCGCCGCCCCGCTCCTGCGGAGTTCCTCGACGAACGCGTCGAACCCCGTGTGGATGAACTCGGTCCCGGGGAACGCGGCCCGAAGCGCCTCGAGGATCTCTCCGAACTTCGCCTGCGGCGGGAAGTGATCGCAGCCGTTGTTCAGCAGCCAGACGTCGCCGTTCGAGCGCTCGGCCATCTTCGAGAAGAGCTCCCGCACCTTGTCGACCGCGCGTTCGACACTCACCTCGCGCCGCGTGTGCGCCTGCCAGATCTCCTCGTGCCCGAGGCCGCCGGCGTTGCAGTAGCCGCCGTGCTGGTTCACGGCGAGGACCTCGCTTCCGTCCGGCGCTCGCCAGAGGTACTCGAGCCCGAGGTCGTCCAGTTCCTCCCCGCTTCCCCTCGTATAGACGAACGAGTCGATGCCGGACCGAGCGAGGATCTGCGGCATCTGCGCCACATGCCCGAACGTGTCCGGGAGGTACCCGACCTTCAGGATGCCGCCGAACGAACCCGCGACCCGGTGACCGACGAGGAGGTTCCGCACGAGGGCCTCTCCGCTCACGAGGAACTCGTCTGGCAGCACGTACCACGGCCCCAGCGAGAGCAGGCCGTCCCGGACGAGTCGCTCGACGCGCGGGCGGTCCTCAGGGTGGATCTCGAGGTAGTCATCGAGGATGACCGTTTGCCCGTCGAGCACGAAGTGTTCGAAGGAAGCGTTGTTCTCGAGCCGGTCGAGCACGCGGCGCACGGTCCGCACGAGCAGCGTACGGAACTCATGGAACGTCAGGTACCACTCGCGGTCCCAGTGCGTGTGCGAGACGACGAACACCTTCCGTGGAGCGGTCGACATGGAGTCCTCCGTCAGGTGCGGCAGGCGGCGAGGAGGTCGGAGATGGTCCCGGTCGCGAGAGCGACGCAGAGGTCGGCGGCGCCGTAGTAGATGTGAGCGGGGGCGTCGGGCTTCGCGAAGCCGTCCACGTCGACATCGACCACCAGCCCGGTCGGGAAAACGACGTTCGGGACCTGACCGACGTGCTCGTAGAGCTCGCGGGGCTCAAGGACATTCTCGCGTGTCCGCGCGATGACGCGGGACGGATCGTCGAGGTCGAGCAGGACCGCACCGGCCTGGTAGATGTGCGCCGAAGAGAGGTGTGTCGCCACGCCGTGATAGACGAGGAGCCACCCCTCGCGCATCTTCACGGGTGGTGGGCCGGGGCCGATGAGCTCGTCCCAGTAATGCGGTCGTCCCGTCATGACATCGCCCGCGGGACGCCACGACATCAGGTCGTTTGACTCCTCGAGACGAATCGTGTCGCCCGAGATGCCGACCGTGTTCGGGCGCGCCAATCGGAGATACCTGCCGCCGACCCGCTCCGGAAACAAAACGACGTTCCGAACGTCCGCGTCCCCGGTGACACCGAGGAACTCGAAGGTCTCGAAGTCATCGGTCCGCGCGAGTCCCGACCGGCATCCGGCGTCGACATCGAGCGCGAGTGTGATGTAGTAGGAGCCGTCGAGGCGCGTGATGCGCGGGTCGTAGACGTGGTAGACCTGCTCTTCGAGATCCTCGATGCCGCGAAGCTCAACGATCCGCGGCTCGACCGTGAATCGCTCGCCGTCGCCGCTCCGCGCGACCATGCAGTGCGTCACGCGGCCGCGCGTCTGGACACGCAGCAGCAGCACGACATCGTTCCCGCGCCGCGCCGCCCCCGGATTGAAGACCGAGGTCGCGTCCACGACCTCCGGCGGCACGTCCGGTATGTCCGCGCGCGTCAGGATGGGGTTCCTGCTGCTCCGGACGAGGGCCATGCTCTCCTCACTCGTTCCAGCCAAGAAGCGCGGCCGAGACGCGCCAGTAGCCGTAGTGGCCGGCGTCGTCCTTCGGCCGGACGTCCTCCACGGTGAACGTCAGCGTGTGCTCACCGGGCTCCAGGACACCCGAGAGATCGATGAGCCTCGGCGGCACACGGTCGCCCGGACACCAGCCGCTCCTGCTGTAGTCGGACGACCACCAGCCGTCGGACCACCGGCGCGTGGAGGGGTTCACGTCCCGGAAT
>WJMD01000189.1 GCA_014728125.1 Candidatus Effluviviaceae Genus V sp. | reverse complement strand
GAGGTCGCGGTCTTCAACGTCCGCGGCGAGCGCGTCCGGACACTAGAGCGCGGCGCGCTCCCCGCCGGCGCCCATCGCGCTACATGGGACGGCCTCGACGCGGAGGGACGAAGCGCCGCGTCCGGCGTCTACTTCGTGCGGATTTCTGCGGAGTCGAAGCACGACGAGACGACACTGGTGCTCATCAGATAGGAGACGCGCATGGTCGGGCGCGGGTCGACACTGGTCGTTCTGACCCTCTGGTCCGTTGCCATCCTCGCGGGGGCCAGCGCGGGGGTCGTCATCCACGTTCCCGGCGACCAGCCGACCATCCAGCAGGCCATCTTCGCCTCCTCGGCCGGCGACACGGTGATCGTGGCACCGGGAACCTATACGTCGGTGCTCGACACGAGACTGGACTTCGGCGGCCGGAACATCACGCTGACCTCCTCGGCCGGGCCGGGGGCGACCGTGCTCGACGCCGGAGGCTTCGCGCCCATCATCACACTGCAGGGCGGAGAGGACACCACCTCGGTCATCTCGGGGCTCACCTTCAGGAACGGCGGCTCGGACAACGCCGCGGTTCGCTGCCAGCACGGGTCTCCTCAGATCAGAGACTGTGTCTTCGAGACGAACACCGGCCGGTACGGCGCCCTCTACCTCGGTTCGTCGTTCGAGGCGACCGTCCGGTCCTGCGGGTTCATCGGGAACGAAGGCGACGACGGCGGCGCCGTTCATGCGAACGGCTCCCTGGGGCGGTTCGTGGATTGCTCGTTCGAGGGGAACTCGGCCGTCGGAAAGGGCGGAGCCGTCTACCTGACGTTCTACGCCGAGACCCGCTTCGACTCGTGCCGCTTCGCATCGAACGAGGCGGAGGCCGGCGGCGCCGTCTACTCGATGAACGCCGAGAGCCGGTTCGAGAACTGCTCGTTCTGGGGAAACGTCGCGGACGACGGGTCGGCCGTCTATCTCAACCAGAGCTACAACCCGCCCGAGTTTCGCCGGTGCTCGTTCGTGTCGAACGACGGCGGCACTCTGTACTCGCTCGCCGCGGACGCGGTCGTGACGAACTCGATCCTCGCTTTCGACCGGTCGGGACCCGCTCTGACCTGCCTTCTGGGAGAGCCGTTCCTCTCACACTGTTATGTCTTCGGGAACGCAGGCGGCGACTCGCTCTCGGGGTTCGGCTCGAGCAACCGCTTCGAGGACCCCCTCCTCTGCGGCATCGAAACGGGCGATCTCTCGCTCTGCGCGAACTCGGCCTGCCTTCCGCCCGCCAACCCATGGGGCGAGACGGTCGGGGCCTTCGGCGCGGGCTGCGCCTCGTGCGGCTCCCCGGTCGAGGCGTTGTCCTGGGGCGGCATCAAGTCGCTCTTCCGGACGCCGGGCTGCGGAGTCCGTCCTTCTCAGAGCGTTCCGAGATAGGCCAGCAGGTCACCCAGCTCGGCCTCTGCCAGCACCCCCTCGAACGCCGGCATTGTCCCCGCCGGGTTCAGGATCTGGGAACGGATCGCCTCGAAGGCCCGTTCGCGGCTTCCCTCCTCCTCGGTCTCGTGTGCCACAAGGCCCTTCAGGCCGGGTCCTACGAGTGCGTCGGTGCTGTCGTGCGCGTGGCAGCCGCCGCAGTGGGTAACGAAGAGCTGACGTCCCGCCTCCGGCTCACCGGAATCGGCCAGGGACAGCGCGTCGGGTCCGGACGGCGTCTCCCGCACCGGTTCGTCCTGTGACCCGCTCGGAGCGGTCCAGATGTCGCGGGCCATCCTGTGCCCGGCCGTGATGGAGACGACGGCGAAGAGCATCGCGAAGGCGATGAGACCGAGCGCCGGCATGTGCTTCAGGAACTGGCGATAGTGCCGGGCGATGGCGACCTTGAAGAGGAAGACGACGAAGAAGAGCGCTGCCAGCGCACAGTGGAGCACCGCGCGGTGCGTGATGGCGCCTCCGGCGGCGGCCGTCAGCTGGTAGCCGATGATGCCGACGACGACGGCGAGCGCCAGGGCGATGTACCCGAAGACCCGATGCAGAACGCGCAGCGCGGCCGGCTCGATCGAACGCTCGTTCCTGCCCATCAGCGTGAGCATCGTCCAGAGCGCGATGACGCCGCACCCGAACAGGGCCAGCGTCAGAACGTACTTCGTGGTCAGGAGCGACATCCGAACCTCCCGGCAGGTGATGTGGGGAACCTGGAGCGGGTCCGCGGACGACCGGTCACGTGATCGACAGGCTTGAGAGTACCTGCGAACAGGGCCCGGCGCAACGGCCGGGCCCGGGATCACGACGTGCTGCGGAACCGCACGATCAGCGGCGGCTGGTCGATGATGTGTACTCGCTGCCCTGCGGCTCGCCGTCCTCACGCGCTTCGTCGTTCCACCAGAAGGCCCTGATGCGCGGCGGCGCCGGGGGCCGCAGCTCGCGGCGTCTCCTCGTGGTCTCGATGAGGGTCTCGTACTTCTCGAGCAGGCCGTCCATGACGGCCTCCCACGTCCTCGTGCTGGCGTACTCGCGCGCTCCGCGCGCGAGGTCTGAGGCGAGCTTCGTGTTCGTCGCGACCAGACGGACGAGGCCGGAAAGCTCTCCGACCGATCCCGGCGTGTGAAGGAACCCGTTCCGGCCGTCCACGACGTGCTCCACGGGTCCGCCCCGTCGTGCAGCGATGACCGGGACCCCTGAGGCCATGGCCTCCATCACGACGTTGCCGAACGTCTCGTTCTCCGAAGGGAACACGAAGATGTCGGACGAAGCGTATGCCGTGGCCAGGTCCTCGCCCTTGAGATAGCCGAGGAACCTCGTCGGCGTCCCCTCGAAGAGCCGCTCGAGCTCATCGCGGATCGGCCCGTCCCCCACGATTGCGAGCCGGGAGCCCGGCACGGCGTCGAGCACGGGGCGGATCAGGTCGATGCGCTTCTCAGGAGCGAGGCGACCGACGTAGAGGAGAACGGGACCGTTGCCTGCGGGCATCTCACGCCGCCAGGCCTCTGAACGCTTCGAGGGATGATAGAGCGCCGCGTCGACGCCCCGACTCCAGATCTCCACGTTCTGGATGCCGTGCGCCTCGAGTTCAGCCTGCGTGAAACGGGAAGGGCAGAGGTTGAGGTCGGCGAGCCCGTGGACCATGCGGAAGTACAGCCAGAAGGGCTCGCGCAGGATGGGAACCCCGTACTTCTCCATGTAGCCGGGCACATCGGTATGGTACGAGGCGACCAGCGGAATGCCGAGACTCCTGCCGCGGAGCAGTCCCGCCAAACCGAGGAAGAACGGGCTCACGGCATGGATGACGTCCGGGTCGAACTGGGCGACCTCCTTGCCGAGGTGCACGCCGAGGGATGTCAGCTTGAGGTCGGGGTAACCGGGACAGGTGAATGAGGGATAGCCGATGATCTCGGTCGAGGCGTACTTGGCCGGGGCGCCCTCGGGGGCGAACATGATGCTCTCGTGGCCCCGCTTCTCGAGGTGCTCGAGCAGGCGGCACACCGTGTGGGCGATGCCGTCCCACTTCGGCAGGAAGGTCTCGGAGAAGATGGCGACTTTCAACGGATCAGCCTCCCAGCAGGAAGTCCCGTGCCGGCAGGAAAAGGACGATGCCCAGCGCCGCTCCGGCCAGTGTCTGGGCCGGTGTATGACGCTCCAGTTGGATCCTGGACCACATGACGGCGGGCAGTCCGAGCAGGAGGGCCAGAGGACTCCCTGTAAGAGTCCATACCACGCAACCGGCCATGGCCGCAACCGTAGAGTGAACGCTGATCTTCCACTTCAAGGTCACATTGAGGACGACGAGGGCCTGCAGGAAGATGAGAACGGCCAGCCGGGTGAGCACAAGGGGAGCGCCGCCGGCCCGCACCGTGAGGAGGGCGAGTCCGAGGAAGGCGACGGTCACAATCTGGGGAAGCAGCCGCTCCTCGCGTCGTTCGACGTCGAGGTCGGAGATGTCCCCGTCCCGGTGCAGCATCACCAGATAGACGACCGGTCCGGCGATGCCGATGAGGACGTGCGCGAGTCCCCAGACCCAGGCCTGCGCCTCGTGCGCCAGGGCCGCCGCCAGAAGAACCGTGAACACGATGAGCACCGGGGGGCTGCCGACGGCGGACACGACGCGCGCGGTGGAGCGCACGGCGCCCTCGTTCCGGCCGGCGGAAGCGGCTCGTCCCGCAACAGCGTCCCCACCGACGGCCAGGGGGCCGTCGACCACACCGGCGCCCGTGAACCCCGCCGGGCTCATCTCGAGCGCGTCGCTGACCGTATCGGGTGTCATGACCTCTCCCGCATGCATCAGTCGCCTCGTCTCTGCGCAAGATAGACCTCAACTGTGAGCGCAGAATGAGGCCAATGGCAGTTTTCCATTGAGACATTCGTGACAGCGGCGCTTGCAATATACCCCCAAGGGGTATATACTGGGGAATGAACCCCCTTCAGGAGGATGCAATGGACGGACATACAACGGAACACAGGGAGAACCTCAGCAGAATGGCGCGTGCAGAGGGACAGGTACGCGGCATCCGGAGGATGATCGAGGAAGGCGCCTACTGCATCGACATCGTGACCCAGATCCAGGCCGTCCAGTCCGCGCTGGGAGCCGTCGCCAAGCGGGTCCTTCAGAAGCACATCGACCACTGCGTGACCGACGCCATGCGGAGCGGGACCGAGGAGGATGCCGACGAGAAGATCGACGAGCTCATGAAGGTCCTCGAACGGGCCATGCGATAGCCGTGAGACGTGTCCTGCTCGCGCTCACCGTCGGGCTCTTCGTCTCCCCCGGCTGCTCGCACGCCACGAGCCTGCTTTCGGCCGAGTTCGTGCTGACGGCACAGGTCTCGGAAGCGAGCGGTTTCACGGGCGAGGCCACGGGCGCACAGAGAAACGCGCTCGGTCTCGAGTGGTTCGGCACCGCCGGCGGTTCGCGAGGGGACGTCCTGCGCTTCGACATTCAGGCGCGCGTCAGCCACGACGCCGGCGGTCCGGGGGACGCGGGCCCGGGGCTCGAACTCCACAACGCCTGGCTCGAGTACCGTCCGTCCATCGGCAGGTCGTTCCGACTGGGACACTTCTCCCCTGCCTTCGGCCTCGAGCCCGATGTCGACACGCACGGCACGCTGCTGCAGACGCAGGCGGGTCCGGACGTCGGCTTCAAGAAGGACTGGGGCGCGGCGTGGACGGGAATCGCAGGGCCGGGTGACCTGACACTGGCGCTCCAGACCGGCTCAGGCGCCGCGCTCGACCGCCGCGACCGGAGCTACCTCGCCACGGCGCGGATGACGTTCCCGACAGGGCCGAACGCAACCCTGGGCATCGCGACGCTCGTCGGCAGGACACTCGTCGCCCCCGACGCCCGGACCTTCCCACCTCCCGACGTCGAACGCGATGCCGTCGAGCGAGCGCGCGGAGGCATCGACCTCGTGCGGGAGGAGGGCAACACGCGCGTCCTGGCGGAACTCTCGGCGGGCACCGACGACGGGGAGCCTCAGGCGTCCGTCCTCGCGCGGCTCGAGCGGTCGCCTCTCAGGCTGCCGCGCCTCCGACTGGCCGTCCAGGCCCGCTTCGGGCGCGACAGGACACGCGCCGCCTCGGTCGTCGCGCTGGCCGCCGACTACCGCCTGACGGACCGGTGGACGGCCTCCGCATCGCTTTCGCGCGAAGCGGGAACGGGCGGCGATGACGACCTGACACTGCAGCTCCTGCTCTACTACTTCGGGAGGGTTCGATGAGACCGAGACGATATGCGGGATGGGCGCTGTGTCTCGTGACGGTGGTCGTCATCGTCGCATGCGCGGCGGGCGACGCCGGCGCCGCGGTCGGCTGCACGCTGAACGACCCGGACAGGGACATCCTCAGGATCTTCCCCGACGCCACGAACTATGCGACCGACTTCATCGCCATCTCGGACCGCGGCGGCGACAAGCTCGCGCTCAGGCTGGAGACGCTCCTCGCGGACACGCTCGACCCGGTCTACGAGTCGCTCGATGTGCCGTACGCCTACTACACGGTCCTGGCCGGAGGGGACACGATCGGCCGGGTCCACGGCGTCAACGAGAAGGGCGAGTTCGGAGGGATGCAGATCATCCTCGCGACGACGCCGGACGGCGAGATCGTGGACATGTACTACCAGCGGCTCTCCTCGCCGCACGCGAAGGCGCTCCGTTCGGACGCCTTCGTGAGCCAGTTCATCGGACTGACGCTCAAGGACTTCTGCCGCTTCCGTGAGCGCGGAGAGGGTCCGGCCGGCTCGATCGATGACCCGACAGAGAAGGGCACACCCGACGTGGCGGCGACGAGACGCGGCGTCGCGAAGAACCTCTTTCTGCTGAACGCCTTCCATCTGGGAGGCGCATGCGACGGAACACGAAAGGGAGGGAACGATGAGCCGGACGACGGTCATTAGTCTCATCATCCTGATGAGTATCACGGCAGGTATCGCGGGATGCGGCGGCGGCGAGACCTACGGCGAGCCGCTCTCGAACGCGGCGGTCACCCCCGTCTCCGAGATCCTCGCGGACCCTGCGTCCTTCGGAGACGACCAGATCAAGATAGAGGGTGAGATCGTCCGGGAGTGCCCGTCAGGCTGCTGGTTCGAGCTCGAGGACGACGGAGCGGCGATCCACGTGGACATCGCGCCGAGCGGCCTCGCCATCCCGCAGAAGGTCGGCGGGACGGCGACCGTCGAGGGCGTCGTCCTGGTCCGTGACGGCCGCACCATGCTCGTCGGATCGGGGGTGATGATCAGGTGAACCCCGTCCGCATGGCATGGAAGCTCCTCATGAGGAACAGGATCCGGTCGGTCCTGACGATCGGCGGCGTCGCTGTGGCCGTGGCCGTGCTCGTGAGCCTCCTGGCGTTCGACACCGGCTACCAGCGGTCGCTCCAGACCGACATCGAACGCATGGGGTATCAGGTGCTCGTCACGGCGAAGGGATGCCCCTACGAGGCGGCCACGCTGATGCTGAAGGGCGGCGGAGGTCTCCGCTACATGGACGAGGAGGTCTACGGCCGGATCGTCGAGGACGAGCGCATCAAGGAGATCGCACCGCAGCTCGTGGTCACCGACTTCGACCCGGACGGCGGCGGAGTCGCCATGTACATCGGCATCGACGAGGCGCAACGGCGACTGAAGCCCTGGCTCGAGTTCCGCTCCGGCGGATGGTTCAGCGGGCCGGAGGCGGACGAGGCGATCCTCGGCTACGAGGCGGCCGAGCTCGAGCAGCGCAGCGTCGGCGACCGGCTGTACATCTCGAGCATCGACCGCGTCCTCGAGGTCGTCGGGATACTCGAGCGAACGGGGACGCAGGACGACGGAGCGATCTTCGTCCCGCTGGCCACGGCGCAGGGCGCGTTCGGTCACGAGGGAAAGATCAGCGGCATCGGCATCCGGCTCAAGGACCTCGGGCAGCTGGCCGCCTTCGAGGAGGATCTCTACGACGAACCGGGCATCCAGGTCGTCAGCATGGCGCAGGTCAGAGGCACGATCCTCAACCTGATGTCATCGGCGCGCGTCCTCGCGGGCTCGATCGCCGTCGTCGCTGTCGTCGTCGCCGTCATCGGCGTCATGAACACGATCCTGATGTCGGTCTTCGAGCGAACAAAGGAGATCGGCGTCATGAAGGCGATGGGAGCGTCCCGCTTCGACGTGTTCCGCATCGTCTGGTCCGAGACGACGCTCGTGTGCTTCTTCGGAGGCATCGCGGGCGCCGTTCTGGCGACGGCGGGCGGGCGGCTCGCCGAGCTTCTCGTACGCGAGGTCCTCCCCTACGCGCCGAGCGGGCGGCTGGTCATCGTGACACCGGTTCTGGTCGTCGCGGCGCTCATCGGCGCCGTCGCGACGGGACTCGTCGCTGGCGTCTACCCCGCGGCGCGAGCGGCGGGGCTCAAACCGGTTCAGGCGATTCGGAGCACAGGATGATGCAGACGACGAAGAGCGACAGCGCGACACCGCGGACAACGTCCGGCAACGGCACCATCGTGCGCGCCGAGGGGCTCAGGAAGATCTACGAGACGCCTGCGGAGACCATCGCCGCCGTCGACGGTGTCGACCTGACGATCCCGCGGGGCGACTTCATATCGCTCCTGGGACCCTCCGGTTCCGGCAAGACGACGCTGCTCGATCTCATCGGCTGTCTTGATTCGATCTCGGAGGGGCATCTGGAGGTCTTCGGAACGGACGTGTCCGACGCGAAGGAGAGCGAGCTCGTCTCGCTCCGGCGCGGCAGGATCGGGTTCGTCTTCCAGGAGTTCCTGCTCCTGCCGGAGCTCACGGCGCTCGAGAACGTGCAGGTTCCCTCGATGTTCGCCCGCTCTTCCATCGACCGCGAGACTGCGGTCTGGTTCCTCGAGAGAGTCGGACTCGGGAAGCGCGCCGACCACCTGCCGAGCGAGCTCTCGGGCGGCGAGCGCCAGCGCGTGGCGATCGCCCGCGCGCTCACGACGACGAGCGGACTTCTCCTCGCCGACGAACCGACGGGCAACCTCGACTCGAAGAACTCCGAGGCCGTCTATGAGGTCTTCAGGGCGCTGAACGAGGAGGACGGTCTCACGGTCGTGCTCGCGACGCACGACGAGCACCTGGGAGGCATGGCGGACCGGACGATCAGACTGACGGACGGACGCGTGGAGGCCGTGCAGTAGGCCGTCTCTGTGGACCCTACGAACGACGCTGTGTCTCGGGCGGAGAACTGCTGCACGACGGAGCTCACGGGTAGAAGCTCAGCGTCAGGAGGCCGGTGCGAGGTGTCGCGCCGTACTCGCTCATGAGGCGTCCGTCCTCGCTCTCCTCACCAAACGGCAGGTAGAGGCTTCCTGAGAGCGTCACGTGGTCGGTGGCGGTCCAGGTGAACCCCGGCGCCGCCACACCGGAGCCGTCGACGGGATTGGCTACGACGAGCAGCGACCACGAGAGCGGCGCGCCGAGGCCATAGGTCGCCTGAAGAGCGGCTGCGTGTCGACCGAGGATCTGCAGGTCGCCCCGGAGTATCCGCTCCAACACGCCGTCCAGTAGGAGCCAGTACGAGAGCTCATCGGTGTCCCCGGCGCCGAACCCCGAGTAGTGGTACTCGCCGAGGACGCAGACCCCCCTTCCCGCATTGAACGAGTAGGAACCGCCCGCGACGGCCTTCAGCACGAGCTCGTTGGCCCGCTCGGCGAACGGCTCGGGCGTCCTGTAGACGGCGGCTTCCCCGTGAAGCTCTGCGCCGAACAGGGGCACCGAGACCGATGCTCCGGCGAAGAGGTCCTCGAACCGGCGACCGGCTACGACCTCCGTGTCGAGGTCCCCGAGGAACCCGTAGAGGCGCAGAGCGAAAGCCGACGCATCGACGTCCTCCCCGAACGCCGCGACGCCCTCGAGCGAGATGGCGTGCGTGACCGGCGCGCCGACCCTCACGGCGTCGACTCCCCGTCGCCACTCCCTCTCGCTCTGAAGCGGCGTGAACGGGGCGAAGATGTCGACGGCGCTGAAGAGGACACCACGCCCCCATCCGACGGCCTGGCGACCAAGCGAGACGTCGAGGCGGCCGACCGACAGGGAGACCAGTGCGCGGTCCAGCTCGTGTTCGTACATCAGCGAGGTCCCTGATTCCACGAGTTCATCCTGGAGAGGTTCGATGCGATACGGCGGCGGCGACTCGCTTGGCAGGAAGGTCGAGGCCCCCAGAAGCCCCGCGTCGCCGGAGGCCACCTCCAGGCGCTGCTCGTAGGCCACCTCGAGCCGGACGCTCGACGCCGGTCGGAGCGTCGCCATCAGCCTGAGGCGCCAGAGGTTCGTGCCGCTCCAGCGCTTCGGGTAGAGCACGGTGTCCGCGGGCGCGCGGGCCACGAGCGTCGACCACTTCATCGCGGCCCTGAGGTCGAACGCCTCGTCGTTCCCGAAGCCGGTCTGTGCAGCCGCCGTTCCGCCGGCGGCCACCAGCGAGGCGAGCACCAGAAGAGCAGCGACCGGGCGGCGCGGGGCACGGAGGATCATGACGCTCCCCCCGCTCCGTTGCCGTCATCTTCGGGCCCGGCATGGTCATCCCCGCGCCCCTTCTCACGCGCGTCCCTCTCGGTCCGAGCCGCCGCACGCCCTTCCTTTCGCTCGTCCCTCTCGACCCTGCCGTCCCTCAGATGCACGATCCTGAGCGCGTGCTGCATAACGAGCGGGTCATGGGTAGCGAACACGAAGGTGGTCCCCTGTTCATCCCTCAGACGCTTCATCATCTCGATGAGGGCCTCGGAGTTCTCGCTGTCGAGGTTGGCGGTCGGCTCGTCGGCCAGCACGAGCCTGGGTCTCGCCGCGATCGCCCGTGCCACCGTCACACGCTGCTGCTGACCGCCGGACATCTCGGTCGGACGGCGGTCCAGGAGCTCGCCGAGGCCGAGCTCGGAGAGCACGGAGACCGCCCGGTCGCGGCGCTCGGCTCCGACGCCCTGGAGCTCGAGCACGAACTCCACGTTCTCGCGGGCCGTGAGGACCGGCAGCAGATTGTAGGCCTGAAAGACGAATCCGAAGGCGTGAAGCCTGAGCTCTGCGCGCTCCTGTCGGCTCAATGCCCCGAGGTCCCGTCCCATGGCCCTGACCTCCCCGTTCGTCGCCTCGTCGAGCGCGCCGATGAGGTTGAGGAGCGTCGTCTTGCCGCTTCCGCTGGGGCCCACGATGGCCAGGAACTCGCCCTCCCCGATCGAGAGATCGAGACCCCGGAGCGCCCGCACCGTCACCTCGCCGGTGTGGAACTCCTTTGTGACGCCTGTGACCTCGACGAGCATTTCGGCCATCTCATGCCTCCCGGAGGCTGAGCGCGGTGGTCGGGTTGATGGTGACGGCGGTCCTGGCGGGATAGAGAGCCGCCAGCACTGTCGCGGCGAGCGCGACGACGACGGCGTAGGGCACGACCCACATCCCGACCTGTGCGTAGATGACCGGATCGAAGAGCATCCCCTCCATCGAGAACTCGCCTTCGACGAACTCGGTGAAGTCGAGGCCCTTCGTCGCCGCCCAGTGCAGGAAGGGCGCGCCGATGGCGAGCCCGGCGACACCGCCGAGCAGACCGAGGATCACGGCCTCGACAAGGACCAGACGGACGACGAGCGCGTCCCGCATTCCGAGGGCCATCAGCACCGCGAACTCGCGCTTGCGCTCCAGCACAGACGTCAGTTGAGCGCTGGTGATGCCGAGCACGACCACGAACACCACGATGACGCTGATGAGGCCCGCGAACGCTCGGTCGGCCTGGGCGCCGACGCTCATCGTCGGAGCCATCTCCTGCCAGGTGAGTACGGTGTCGCCCGGAGCGGTCTCCCCGTCGAGCCTTGTCCCGACCCGCCGGGTCAGTGTCTCATCCTTGAGGAGTACGGCGATGCCCGACGGTCCCATCCGCCCGGTCATGCGTTCGATGGATGCGATCGGAACGTGACACAATGAGGCGTCGAGTTCGGCGCTGCCGGTTGAGATGATACCGACAACTGTCAGCATCGCGTACCGGATCTCGCCGGAGCTGTCGACGACCGTGGCGAAGAGAGCGTCATCGACCCCGACGTCGAGTCTCTCGGCCACGCCGGCCCCGATGACCGCACCGGTCGAGTCCGACCGCTCGATGTACCGCCCCCGGCTCAATCCCTCCACGAGCTGGTTCACGCTCGGCTCGACGGCGGGGTCCACCCCGAGCATCTCGACCCCCGCCACTTTCGTGCCGAACCCCAGAAGAGCCGTCGTGCTCGCCCTCGGAGCCGCGGCGACGACCTCGTCGAGGGACCGCGCCTTCTCGAGGACGTTCCTCCACTCCGCCAGACGGAGGTCTCTGTCCCGCGTCTCGGCCCACGACTTCGGGGCCACATGGAGGTGGCCGATCCCCGTTCTGACGACGCCGCGTATGACCATCTCGCTCTCCCCGAGCATGAAAGCGTTCAGGAAGAGCGCGACCGCCACACCGATCCCTATGCCCAGGACCGAAAGGGCTGTCCGGCGAGGATGCCGGCCGAGGCCGCGAAGGGCTATCTTCAGAACGAGCGGCTGTTTCATGCTCTCATCGCCTTGACGGGCTCGAGTCTCACGACATGGAGAATGGGCCATATGACCGAGAGGACCGACGTCCCGAGGATCGCGCCGATCCCTCCGACGATGTCGCTGAGGCGGAGCGTCGGATACGAGAGGAACGAGATCTCAAGGCCCGCGAACGATCCCTCTCTCATCTCGTCGGCGCCGACAAGCGCCGCGTAGTTGATGCCCGTCTCTCCGAGCACGTGCACGGCCGCCGCGCCGATCAAGGTCCCCGCGACGACGCCGATGCATCCGATAAGCAGCGCCTCGATGAGCACGATGCGCGAGAGGCGGCCCGGTCCGCAGCCGAGCGACAGCAGCATCCCGAACTCGCGGTTCCGCTCGAACGTCGACATGAGCATGGTGTTGGCGATCCCCGCGGCCGCCGCGATGAACACGATGATGAGGACGAAATAGTGGGAGACGCCCATCACCTCGATGATCGCCGCGATCTGAGGCGCGACGTCGCGCCACGTGGAGACCCGCGCCCCCGAGAGCTCGGGAAGCGCCCTCAGACTGTCGGCGAGAGCGTCGAGAGCGTCCCTTCGTTCGGCATGGACAACGAGCTCGTGCGCCTCGTCCCCCATGCGGAGGAGTTCCTGTGCGTCGGACAGCGACATCACGACACCGAGGTCGTTCACCAGCGCGACGTTCCCCCCGAGCGTACCCGCCACGATGAAGAGGTCGCTGGCGATCGAGCCCTCGACGTCCTGACCGATGATCGCGAGCTCGATGCCGGCGGGGACCCGCTCCCGTTCGGCCAATCTCCGGCCGACGAGGACGCTCCCCTCCCCTAGCTCCGCGGCCTCATCCGGGCTCAGGAGGCCATCGTCCCAGGCCTCACGGTCGGGCTCGACGCCGACCACCGTACACATGAAGCCCTCGCGCTCGACCGCGGCCATGGCGGGCGCGTAGATCCTCGGAGACACGCGTTCGACGCCGTCGACGCCGCGCACCGCACCGACCACGGCGGAGAGCTCGGACAGCGTGTTGTCGAGCTCCCGGTCGTCGCGCCAGCCCTCGGCGTTGACGACGAGGTGCCCGAGCATCGGGCCTGTGGCGGTCTGGAAGTACTGCTCGGCGTAGCCGCGGGTCAGGCCGGCCGTACCGAGGAAGGCGAGCTGACCGACGGTGATGGCCGTGACGGCGAAGACGGTGCGCTTCGGGTTCCGCCAGAGGTTCCGCCACGCTATGCGCAGCGTGCTCAGGGAGAGCATCGCCACTCCGCTCTAGCTCCGACGCTCGAGCCGTCGGAGGCTGAAGAGATCATCGTCCAGTTCGGCGTTCCATCGGATGTCGTTGTATCGGAAGACTGTCCTCTCGCCCTTCTCATCTTCCGGGACGACGACAAGGCGCGTGGGAACGAGTCGACCGTCCATGGTCCGCACGTCCTCGAAGCGCATGGTCCGGGCCAGCTCATCACGGCGGTCGTAGTAGAGGGCGACGGCGGGCAGCCGGTGCTGGTCGGTGAAGACGACGTCAATACGGCTCCAGAGGCCGGCGGTGCCTGGTCTGGCGGTCATCCGCACGAGCCACCCCGGAGGGTCGTCGCTCCGGCCGACGAGCTCGTGGGTGTAGTCGTCGACGAACGAGGACTCCTTGACGAGGTCATCGTAGGTGAGGTCGGTCCCCATCCACGAGCCCATCATCATGGAGGGAGGCACGCGGATCGTGCGGGATATCTTGGGAAGGTAGTTCCAGATGTTCCTGTCGATCCTGAGGGTCGCCGTGCCCTCGTCACGGGACGGCTCGAGGACGACGGCCAGCGACTCGTCCTCTCCCCTGCTCCACATCCGGAGCTTCATGATCCGGGTCTTGTCGGGCTCGACGATCTCGACCTCGACCTCTGCGACGGTTCCCGAGGAGTCGTAGAGATCATCCATCCGGGACACCAGCGCCTCGGCCGTCGGCTGCTCCGCGTCCGCGCCCTGCGCGGCAGATGCCGGAGCAAGAGCCAGAAGCGCGGAGAGCGCCAGGTAGAACGTGCTCGGCTGTCGTATCAGCATGCGTGCTCCCCGGAGGGCGGTAGAACGGACGCCGGAGATCGGCGGGTCCTCGTACGCGTCTGGGTGACTCGGTCACCGTAGGGGGGAGATTAGCAGACCTCGAACCGGACCTC
Source organism: Candidatus Effluviviaceae Genus V sp. (assembly GCA_014728125.1). Taxonomy (NCBI): domain Bacteria; phylum Candidatus Effluviviacota; family Candidatus Effluviviaceae; species Candidatus Effluviviaceae Genus V sp. Next base: position 8,430 of record WJMD01000189.1, on the reverse strand, counting down.
AAACGTCGTCCCGCGGTCGGGGTCCGAGTCGACAAGCCGGATGGAGCCGCCGCGTCGTTCGAGGATCTCGCGCGAGCCCGCAAGGCCAGTCCCGCCGCCGTTCTTCTTGCTCGTCACGCCGCGCTCGAAGAGCCTGTCCCGGACACCGGGAGGCACGCCGCCCCCGGTGTCGGAGACCCTCACGACGACCGTGCCGTCCTCCGCCTCCACATCGACCTCGACGCGTCTGACGGGAGCGCTCCTGACGGCTGCGAGCGCGTTCGCGATGAGGTTCTCGAGGACGAAGCTGAGCTCGGGACGCGTACCGAGAACACGCACCTCTTCGTGAGGCGAGGCGGCGGGTATCCTCAGTTCGGCGCCCTCATCCACGTACGAGTCCGCATGGACCCGTGCGGCCCTCCTGAGCTCGTCCATCACCGGCGAGGACAGCTCCAAGCGGCACTCGTCCCGGAGCGCGCGCAGAGCCGCGTCGAGCGAGGCGAACATCGAGTCCAGCGTCTTCGTGAGCTCGACGGCCTCGCGTCGGTCCGGCGGCCGTCCCTTGAGCGATGCCGATGCTCTCGTGACCGACATCACGGCGGCTCGCAGGTCCTCCACGATACCCGGACTGAGGGCGGCGAGCTCAGCCTGACGCAGGATGGACTGGAGCGTGGGAACACCGATCCCCCGGAGGTCGGCGGCGGCCTCACCGTATCGTGCGAGGAACGCATCCGGGACACGGCCGTCCTCGGGGTGCATCAGGATCAGCACGTCCTTCAGGCGCCTGAGTGCCGACGTCGCGGTCAGCTCCCCGTGCCCGGCGACCGCGAGATCATTCAGGAGGCCGTCGATGAGACGCTCGCGTTCAGGTGCGGGCGTCAGCCATCGTCTCAGGGTCGATGCCGAGACGCGTCGTACCTTCGGAACGCATGCCCCCGCACCGGCGAGGCCGACAAGGCCGACGAGGACGAACGCCCACGGGGAGGGCGGTACCTCGGCAAGCCCGAAGACGAAGTAGCCGTCGCTCGTCCGGACGACCGCCTCCCGGATCCCGCTCTCCGACACATGGGAGAAGAACCCCCATCTTCCGACGGCCCTCTCGCCTCTGTGGAGCGCCAGCGGCTCAAGGTCGACGTCGAGCACGGCCACGACTCCGTCTCTCGTGCCGATGCAGACGACCGGCGATGGGACAGGGGCGAGCCTGAGCCAGGCCACGCTGGCGACCGCCGGATGGGTCGGCTCCGCACGACCTGCGTTCGCTTCCGGGACCTGCGACGCAGATGCGATGCTCTCCCCAGACGATGGTCCATCCCCACCGGGTTCCTCGCCCGCCTGCCCGTAGCCGTCCTCCGGCGCCCCGGCCGACCGCTCGACGCCCCTCGCCGGCGTTCGCACGGCCCGGTCGACAAGCAGACGACCGTTCACGTACCTCAGTCTCCGAAGCCAGCCGTCGTCGGTCGCGGCGAACACGGCAGGCCCGTCGGCAAGGTCGGCGGTCGCGACGTGGTTGACCATCGCGCCTGAGGACCATCCGGCGACGACTTGTCCGTCGGCCGGATCGCGGAGGAAGACGCCGAGGGAATCGGGGCGTTCGGTGATGCCGTAGTGGGTCCACGTAAGAAGCTCGGGCTCGCCGTCCTCGTCGAGATCGCAGCGGAGCATCTCGGTTCGGGCCGAGAGACCTCCCGTGCGCGTCTCCCACAGAAGCTGGCCGTCGAGGTCGACGGCCACAAGATAGGCGGTGGAGTCGGTCCTTCCGTTCCACGTGACGCTGTTTCCGGGTGCTCCCAGCCCGGCGACGAGTTCGTCCCGGCCGTCGGCGTCGACGTCGAGGCGCTCTCCACCGGGGACGGGACACCCGGAGAACCGGCGGAACCAGTCGATGCGGCCGGTTCTCAGATTCGCCCGGCCGATACCGCGGGGGACGCCGACGTAGCCCACGGAGCAACCGAACAGCACGGTCTCCCGAAAGCCGTCCTCATCGAGGTCGAACGTCCCGAAGACGAACAGCCGGCCGTCCCACGAGCTTGTATCGTCCACGTAGTCCTTGAGCGAGAGGGCGATCGGCCGTGCAGAGCGTAGCGTGTCGATCTGCGCCGCGCTTCCGGTGATCCTGACGCTGAAGGGAGTCAGGAACGCCCGGTCTCCCACGCGCTGCGAGATGAAGTACTCGGGAAGACCGTCCCCATCGACGTCCGCCGTTCCCCCTCGGCGGAAGTGCTGCATTCCCGGCCGCTGGACCATCGGGACAAGATTGCCGTTGCGGATCCTCCGTATCGACAGGAAGTAGTACGGGTGGCCGCTCGACCTGCGGATGTCGGCGACCTCGTCGACGCCGTCGCCGTCGAAGTCGACGATGTCGACGTCCACGACCGTCTGCTCCGGGGCGATCTCGACAACGTCGTACGGGAGCCCCCGGCCGTCCGACGGCAGCTCGCGTGCGCACCCGGCCGCGAGCGTCGCCACAGTGGCGACCAGCGCCGTCAGCTTCCAGGATGGCCGCGCGAAGCGACTGAGCATGGGGGCCTCCGGTCCGATCAGACGGGGATGGAAGGCAGCACGCGCCCTCCATTCCCCAGAATACCACATTATCCCGGACAGCGCAGGCTTCGAAGCGGACGGCCCGGGCAGGGGCGGACGGCGCGGGCCCCGTCAGTCGGCGCGCTGAAGGCCAAGTGCTCGCTCGACCACTCGCCGAGCCGAGCCGTCAGATGCCGAATGGCCCAGATGAGCAGCGGCCCGACCGCCGTCACAGCGAACTCGACACAGGACTCCCGGTAGGGTCGGAGGAAGGACAGGCGGGTTTTCAGGGGCGACGGAGCGTCTCCCAGGGAAAGAAGTACGCCGCAAGGACCGGATAGAGGGCGAAGCGGGAGAGCCCCGCGGCGTGGAGGCCCGCGAAGACGAAGATGAGGATGTGCATACGGACGACGTTCCTGTACGGAGCCGACAGGCTCATCGCGGCGCCCCGCCCCGGTACGGTGCCGTCCGGGGCACCGTCCCCACCCCGATCGAGGTCTTCCAGACGCGATACGAGTGACGCGAGCACGAACGGCCAGTACCCGGCCAGCGCGACCATGGCGGTGCGTGCGAAGTTCGGGAACCCCTCGGGGTCACCGTACAGCGGGAAGAACATGTCGAGAAAGACGCTGTGCACGAAGTGGAACATGCCGAAGTGGAAGGTGAAGAACGCGAGCAGCCCGGCGCCCCCGAAGATCGCGACGGCGCTGAACGCGTGCCAGTACTTCCTCACGCCCCGCACGATGGTCGTCGCGATGGTCGCGTACCCCACAACCAGACTCGAGATCCAGAGAGCCCAGACGAGGTCGCGCGTCTCCCAGCGCATCGTCACCGCGAGCACCACGGTACCCGCGAACGCTCCAAGATCGAGCAGGACCTTCCGGCGCGAGGCGTTCTCCGGAACGGCCCGGAACCTGTCCCTGAGTCCCGTCATCGTACCGGCCTGATGTGCGCTCAACGGCCCTCCCATCATCGCGAGCCACGCTGCCGTCCTCCGACCCGGGGAAGACCATAGCAAGGGCGGTGCCGCGGGAGCTTGACGTCCGGCATCCAGGACAGCTAGAATGCAACCTGTGGCGCCCATGAGGCGTCTTATCAGACGACAACGGCCGGATGGTCTCAACCCCGCCGGCCGCCACCGCACGAACCCGGGAAGGAGGTGCGCGATGCTTGTGAATGGAATACGGACCGGAGCGGAAGCGCGCCTCGTGGACCGGGCCTCGTAGACATCTCCCCTCCATGAGCTGACCTCGAATGCCGGCGTCTTCGCCGGGGTCCTCGCTGTGCGCTCCCGCGGCGAACGAACCACACACGGACAGAAACACGGGAGCATCCAACCATGCAGACAGCGAACGAGAGCGGCGCCCCGGTTCGGGGCACCGTCTACAGGAAGGGACGCGGTCTCTACGATGTCCGCGTCGAAGACAGAACGATACGCTGCACGATCTCGAACCGGCTCAGGAAGAAGCTCCTCTACCCGCTGGCCGATCCCGCGTCGCTCGGACATCACTCTGTCCAGAAGGTCGAGGACATCAAGCTGGTGGACCCGGTCGCGATCGGGGACCAGGTCGAGTTCGTGCCGACAGACGAGGGCCATGGGCACATCCGACAGGTGCTGCCCAGACGGAACGAGCTGGGACGGAAGATCGAGGAAGCCAAGCGGTACGGCGGAGGGAAGGACCTCTCGCAGACCGTCGTGGCCAACGCCGACCTGGTCGTCCCGGTGATGTCGGCCGCGAAGCCGAAGCCGAAGTGGCACCTTCTGGACAGATACCTTGTCGGAGCGGAGGCCGCGGGGATACCGGCTCTCATCTGCATCACCAAGTCGGACATCGAACGCGGCGGCGAGGTGGCTCGACGCGCCGCGATCTATGAAGGTATAGGCTATCCCGTCGCGCGAACGAGCGCCGTCACGGGCAACGGGCTTCAGGCCTTCAGAGAGCTTCTGGCCGGGAGGACGTCGGTCTTCGTAGGAAAGTCGGGCGTCGGGAAGACGACGCTCCTGAACGCGCTGCAGCCGGGGCTCGGCCTCGCGGTGCAGGACGTCAGCGGCAGCACCGGCAAAGGACGGCACACGACGACACACCTTGAGCTCTTCCCGCTCGATGGAGGCGGCGGCGTGGTCGACACGCCCGGCATGAAGATGTTCGCACCGATGGAAGGCCACGCGGAGATCGCCGCGTGCTTCCCGGAGATGCGCCCCTTTCTGGGCGCGTGCCGGTTCGGCGCGGACTGCAGTCACTCTCACGAGCCCGACTGCGCGGTCAAAAAGGCCGTCGAGGCAGGCGACATCGCCAGGGAGCGCTACGAGAGCTTTCTCAAGATGTGACGCGGCTCACAGTACAACCCGACTGGCAGGGAGGGTCGAAATGTGCTAAAATGTTATTGAACATAAGGTTGCGCAACTCACAGGACCCCGGCGCGCCACGGCCGGGGTCCTCTTCCAGAGGTGAGTATGCCCCGCTTCGGTCCCATCGCCGCGGTTCTGTGCTGTCTGCTCCTCGTCCCGTGTGCGTCTGCGACGACGTCGCCAGAGACCACAGGCGCCAGGGCGATCGGCGACACGCTGACCGTCATCATGCGGCCGATCCTCTCGATCCCCGAGCAGGCGATCGCCGGAGATTCGTTCACGATCGAGGCGAAGGCCTCGTCCGGCACGTCCGGCTGGGCCGTGTCGCTGCTCGGTCCCGGCGGACCTTATCCGCTCTCTGTCACGAACTCGACGTACAGCTCGTCACACGAGCGGTGGTTCCTGACCGTCTCCGTACCGGCGGACGTGCCCGAGTTGCTCTGCGATCTCCGGGTGACAGCGTCCGGCGGCATCGACGACACCGCCAAGAACGCCGTCATGGTGAGGACGACAGAGCCGACCGATTACTACGTGGTACATATCACGGACACGCATCTGCCGACCCATCTCTACTACTACCAGTCGGGAGCCGACAGCGACACGTCGGAGATGGAAGATCTGAGGACGGTAATCGAGGACATTAACGTCATGAATCCGGCTTTCGTCCTGCTGACCGGCGACGTCGTCAACGAGGGCGAGCTTGAGGAGTTTCTCGACAAGCGCTACTACACGAAGGCCAAGCGCATCCTGGGGGAGTTCGAGGTGCCGGTCTACGTCTGTGCCGGCAATCACGACGTGGGGGGCTGGGATGACTCGCCTCCGCCGGACGGCACCGCCCGCAGGTACTGGTGGAAGTTCTTCGGCTGGAACCACCTGTACGATCCGCCGTCCGGCGACCCGCTCTACACGCAGAACTACTCGTTCGATTTCGGCGGGGCCCACTTCGTCTCGCTCGAGTCGTACGACAATTACGACCGCTGGCGCAGGCAGATCTACGGCAACGAGAGTTTCACGAGCGACCAGATCAACTGGCTCGTCAGCGACATCGCCGCCGCACCTCCGACAGCGCCGGTCGTGGCGTTCTATCACATGGACTTCCAGGACGAGCTCGACATCGCGGCTCTCGGTATCGACTGCGCTCTCTGGGGCCACGTCCACCACACCTCGGGTCAGATCTCCTCTCCTCCGTTCAACCTCTCCACCGATAACGTGTGCGATGGAGCGCGCGCCATGCGGCTCGTGCGCGTATCGAACGGCGCCGTCCAGCCGACGCAGCCGATCGACGCGGGGACCATCGGACAGAACCTCCGCCTCGAGTTCGACCCAGCCAACGACGGCACCAACGACGAGGTGACGGCCGCCATCATCAACAACCAGCCCGAGGATTTCGAGCAGGCCGTCGTCCGCTTCGTCATGCCGGCGGCCTCAACGCCGTACGAGGTCGACGCGGGCGAGCTCGTCCAGACGGTCGTCGAGGGCGACATCGCATACTGCACCGTCCGGCTCCCAGCGCCGGCCAACGACATCACCGGAGTCACCATCTCACCGACGGGCGCCGGCATCGAGGATCATCAGGCGGCCCTTGCGCTCGCCGCTCCTCCCGGCCCCAACCCGGCCGCGTCCCGGGCCACAGTCAGCTTCTCCCTGTCCGTCCCGGGACACGTTCGCGTGGATGTCTACGACATCTCGGGCCGGCGTGTCGCGAGGCTCCTCGACGGCCCCAGAACGGCCGGGACCCACACCGCCTCCTGGGACCTCACGGACGACCGGGGAGGCCACGTCGCGTCGGGCGTCTATCTCTGGCGCATCACGGCGAACGGGTCGGTACTGACCGCACGCCAGGTGGTGCTCCGCTAGGAGCACCCTCTTCCTTGCCGGGTCGGACCGCACGGCCGGCTCAGAATCCAGCACGCACAGGACGCCTTCGGCGACCCTCCTCGGGCGGGCTCCGGGCAGGGCAGACATCAGCGAGAATCCTGAACATTGACACCAGAAATAGTTCGTGGTTATATGGTTCTTACTACAATAAGCGCTGCTCCCTGAGAGGAGGAGATCATGTGGCGGAATACCATTCTGGTATCGGCCGCGCTGCTTCTTGCGTCGGCCGCAGCCTTCGGTCAGATCACATCCGAGCTCGTCGTGGACGGCCTCAACAGGCCCGTCCAGGTCGCGGCACCGGACGGCGACGAGCGTCTCTTCATCCTTGAGCAACGGGGCGTCGTCCTGCTCCTCGAGGACGGGTCGCTCCTGCCTCAGCCGTTTCTCGACATCACGGCCGACGTAATGGACCCGTCCGCCTACAGTGAACAGGGACTCCTCGGGATCGCCTTCCACCCCGACTTCGCCACGAACCGGCTCTTCTACGTGCACTACACCGACAACGCCGGTGATACCGTCATCGAACGGTACGAGGCCCAGTCCGGGAATCCCGACCAGGCGGACCTCTCGACGGCCGCGACGGTCCTCACCCAGACGCAGCCCTACGGAAACCACAACGGCGGGACGATCGACTTCGGACCCGACGGGTATCTCTACTTCGGCTTCGGGGACGGCGGGGGCGCGGGCGACCCCGACGGGAACGCGCAGGACCCGACGACGCTTCTCGGCAAGTTCATCCGCATCGACGTCGATTCACTCCCCTACAGCATCCCTCCCTCGAACCCGTTCGTCGGCGACGCCGGGGTTCTCGATGAGATCTGGGCGACCGGTCTGAGGAACCCGTACCGGTGGAGCTTTGACTCCGCGACCGGCGATCTGTGGATCGCCGACGTGGGACAGAACGCCTGGGAGGAGATCGCCGTGCAGGCGGCGTCGAGCACCGGCGGCGAGAACTACGGCTGGGATGTGACGGAGGGGACGCACTGCTATGAGCCGCCATCCGGATGCGGCGCCGATACGTTCGATCTTCCCGTCTACGAGTACGGCCATCAGAACGGTCGGTGCTCGATCACCGGCGGGTGGGTCTACCGGGGCGTCGGCGTGCCGGAGCTCGAGGGGTACTACATCTTTGGCGACTTCTGCTCGAACGAGATCTGGGCGATCCTGTTCGACGGATCATCGGTCACCGACACGCTCGACCTCACCGATGAACTCAACCCGGACGGCAGGATCGACGCGCTTGCCTCCATCGCCGCGGGCGGCGACGGGGAGCTCTATCTCGTCGACCGGGCCGGGACGACCGACGGCGAGGTCTACAGGGTGACCCTCGACTCGAGCGACATCGAGCCGGGAGACACGGAACCAAGGATGGGGATGGGACGCCCGTTCCCGAACCCGTTCGGCACGAGTACGGAGTTCAGCATCTCCATGACCGAGGGTGGGGTGCTGGACGTCACCGTCTTGAACGCGGCGGGAGCGGTCGTGAAGGAGCTCGTCTCGAGAGCCGGCTCCCCCGGCGCCAGGACCGTCCGCTGGGACGGGACCGACGCCGGAGGCAACGCCGTTTCCTCAGGCACCTACTTCATCATGGCTCAAGCGCTCGGTGAGACGCGCACGCGTCGTGTGAGCGTCGTCCGGTAGAGGGACTACCGGAAACGCGTCTTGAGCGCCCCCCAGCTCCCCTGTTCGACGGGCGTGTAGTG
>WJMD01000188.1 GCA_014728125.1 Candidatus Effluviviaceae Genus V sp. | reverse complement strand
GGGCACAAGAAGACCTACGACTTCCTGGACGACAATCCGGGCGTTCAGTTCCGGCAGATCAACTACACGAACAACCCCCTGACCATCGCGCAGATCCACAACATGACGGCCATCAACTCGTCACTTCAGATCGATCTGACCGGTCAGGCATCGGCCGACTCGCTCGGGGAGCGTTTCTTCTCGGGGATCGGCGGTCACGCCGACTTCATGCGCGGCGCCGTCCTCGCGCCCGGTGGGAAGACGATCCTGGCGCTTCCGTCGACGGCGAGGGACGGCGAGATCTCGCGCATCGTGGCGACGCTCGAAGAGGGCGCCGGCGTGACGCTCGACCGCGGCGACACGCACTACGTCGTGACCGAGTACGGCATCGCCTATCTCCACGGGAAGAACGTTCGTGAACGGGCGATGTCCCTGATCGCCATCGCTCACCCGAAGTTTCGGCCCGAGCTCATCAAGGAGGCGAAGCGCCGGAACCTCATCTACAGGGACCAGGCGTTCATCCCCGGGAAGCGCGGCGAGTATCCCGAGGACCTCGAGGTCTACCGGTCGACGCGGACTGGGCTCGAGATGTTCTTCAGGCCCGTCAGGATCAGCGACGAGCCGCTCCTCAAGGATTTCTTCTACTCGCTCTCCGACCAGAGCATCTACAAGCGGTTCATCTCGCACCGGGTCGACATGCCGCACGAGCGACTGCAGGAGTTCGCCGTCATCGACTACACGAAGGAGATGGTGATCCTCGCGCTCAAGGCCGGTGAGCAGCCCGACGAGGAACGGCGCGAGATCCTCGCCGTCGGACAGTACGGCATCGATGAGACATCGCACACGGCCGAGGTCGCCCTCGTCGTGCGGGACGACTATCAGAACAAGGGCGTCGGGAGCGAGCTCCTCAAGTACCTGACACAGCTCGCTCAGAAGCAGGGCCTTCTCGGGTTCTCGGCCGAGGTACTCATCGAGAACAGGCCGATGATGGTGCTCTTCGAGAAGATGGGATTCGACATCCAGCGCCGGACGGCCGAGGGTGTCATCGAGCTCCGTATGCGATTCAGAGGACATCATGGCGAGTAACGGTCCCGACATCCGCTGTCTCTTCGAGCCCCGGGCCGTGGCGGTCGTGGGCGCCTCCCACACACCGGGGAAGATCGGACACACCATCCTCAAGAACATCGTCGATGGGGGCTACGAGGGGGAGGTCTACCCGGTCAACCCGAAGGGGGGAGAGATCCTCGGGCACACGGTCTACCAGAACCCGTCGGATTGCCCCGGGGAGATCGACCTCGCCGTCACAGCCGTGCCCGCGAAACACGCCATTCAGGCGGTGAAGGACCTGGCGGACTGCAGAACGAAGTACAACCTGGTCATCACCTCGGGCTTCTCGGAGGTCGGCAACCTCGAGGACGAGCGGGAGCTCGTCAGCTACGCGACCGAGCGCGGGATGCGGATCCTCGGGCCGAATATCTTCGGCATGTTCTCCGCGTCGTCGTCGCTCGATGCGACCTTCGGTCCCGGCGGCATCCTGCACGGCAGCGTCGCGATCATCACGCAGAGCGGTGCGCTGGGCCTCGCGATGATCGGCAAAACGGCCGTCGAGAGCGTCGGCATCTCTGCGATGATATCGGTCGGCAACAAGGCCGACGTCGACGAGGCCGATCTGCTGCACTACCTTATGGACGACGAGCACACCCGGGCGATCCTCATGTACATCGAGGGAGTGCGGGACGGGGAGAGGCTGCTCGCGGTGCTCGACGAGACGACGCAGAAGAAGCCCGTCGTGGCCATAAAATCCGGACGGTCGAAACGGGGGGCCGTCGCAGCAGCCTCGCACACGGGCTCCCTGGCCGGGTCTGACGATATCTTCGATGCGGTCATGCGGCAGGTCGGCGTCATCCGCGCGGAGAGCGTCGAGGAGGCGTTCAACCTCTGCAAGTTCCTCTCGAGAACCGTCGTGCCGAAGGGACGTAACGCGGCCATCGTGACGAACGGAGGGGGCATCGGTGTGCTCGCCACCGACGCGTGCGAGAAGTACGAGGTGCCTCTGTACGACGACCAGGCGAAGCTCCGGGAGATCTTCGAGCCCGCGACGCCGGACTTCGGCTCGACCAAGAACCCCATCGACCTGACGGGTCAGGCGACCGCCGAGGACTACCGGGTCGCGCTCGACGCGGCGCAGAAGAGCGACGCGATCGAATCGGTCCTCGCGCTCTATTGCGAGACGGCCCTCTTCACGGCGGCCGACCTCGTGTCGATGATCCGCGACACGTACGCTCAATACCAGGAGGGCGGGAAGCCGGTGCTCTACTCCGTCTTCGGCGGCTCGGAGACCGAGAAGAGCCTCTCGGTACTGAACAACGAGCGCATCCCCGTCTTCGGCGACGTCTACGAGACGGTCGCCTGTCTCGGAGGCCTCTACCAGTACGGGAGGCACCTTGCCGAACGAACGGGCGCGACCGACGACGCGGAGCTCGATGTGGGGGCGGTGAAGCGCATCGTCGCACGCGCGCGGGCCGACGGTCGCGGATTCCTGCTCGCGGACGAGGGGCAGGAACTCATGAAGACAGTCGGCATCGGGCTTCCCGAGAGCCGGGTCGCGCGAACCATCCAGGACGCCGTAGAGGCCGCCGAAGACCTCGGTTATCCTGTCGTGATGAAGGTCGTGTCCCGCGACATCCTGCACAAGAGCGACGTCGGCGGCGTCGCGCTCGGCCTCGAGGACCGGGACGAGGTGATGGACGCCTACCAGGCCATCATGCGGAACGCGAAGTCCCGGATGCCCGACGCCCGGATCAAGGGGGTCGAGGTCGCAGAGATGGTCCAGTCGGGGGTCGAGCTGATCGTGGGCGCCCGGCGAGACGCGAGCTTCGGACCGATCGTGATGTTCGGCATGGGTGGCATCTACGTGGAGGTGCTGAAGGACGTGTCGTTCCGGGCGGTCCCGCTGGACCGCCGCGAGGTGTTGTCCATGATGAAGGAGATCCGCGCCTACCCGCTGCTTCTGGGAGTGCGCGGCGAGGCGCGGCGTGACATCGAGGGCGTGACCGACGCGATCATCCGTCTCGCCACGCTGATCCGGCACTGTCCGGAGATCTCCGACATCGAGGTGAACCCATTGGTCGCATACGAGCAGGGCCACGGTACCAAGGCAGTGGACGTGAGAGTGCTGCTCGCTGAGCCTGCCGGAGGTGGAACAGATGCCTAGACTGGTCGTTGCTTCAACGCGTGAAGGCGCAGGCAAGACGAGCGTGATCGTCGGCGCGGCGCGCGCACTCGACAAGCCGGTCGGTTACATGAAGCCGTTCGGGGACCGGATCCTCTACAAGAAGAAACGTCTGTGGGACTACGACTCGGCGCTCGTGTTCGGCGTCCTCGGGATCGACGAGTCGCCGGAACAGATGAGCATCGGGTTCGACCATTCGAAGCTCCGGTTCATGTATGATGCTGAGTCGACGGGCGAGAAGCTGACCGAGCTCATCGAGCAGGTCGAGTCCGGCAACGAGGTCGTCTTCGTCGAGGCGGGCAAGGACCTGAGCTTCGGAGGGTCGGTGCATCTGGACGCCCTCTCCGTCGCGAGGCACGCCGGCGCCGAGCTCGTGCTCGTGGCCAGCGGTGGAGAGGACGAGGTGCTGGACGATCTGCGCTTCTTCAAGCAACACGTCGATATCGGAGACGTGCCGATGAAAGGCGTCATCGTCAACCAGGTCAAGGACCTCGAGGACTTCCAGGCGACCTGCCGGCCGTTCCTGGATGAGCTGGATGTTCCGCTCCTCGGAGTCCTCCCGTACCGGGCCGAGCTCACCTACCCATCGGTCGGGTTCCTGTCCGGCGTTCTCTTCGCCAAGGTTCTTGCCGGGGAAGAGGGTATGAACCGCACCGTGAAGCACATCCTCGTCGGAGCGATGGACGCCGACGCCGCGCGTCGGGAGCCGATCTTCTCTGAGGACCAGCTCCTCGTCATCACGAGCGGCGACCGGAGCGACATGATCCTCGCCGCCCTCGAGGCGGACACGGTCGGTATCGTGCTCTCGAACAACGTCATGCCGCCCGCGAATATCATCTCGCAGGTCGCCGAGCGCGGGGTCCCGCTGCTCCTGGCCGCGGAGCACACCTACCGCGTGGCAAAGCGCGTCGACGACGTCGAGCGTCTCCTGACCAAGGACGAGTCGGAGAAGATCGCCATCCTCACGGACATGGCCCGCGAGCATCTCGATCTCAGCGCTCTGACCGGATAGCGTCCGCACGCAGCACTGACCATCCGGAGCCCCGCCGCCCCTGCGGCGGGGTTTCGTTGTGACGGCCCTTCCATTCACGGTGTCGCGGCCGAACGCCGTCGTGCGCATCGCCTTCGACACCGCCCTGCGCGGTCCGTTCTCCAGGGAAGGACCCGCCCGTCGATTGGTGCGCCTCCGTTCTTGTGCTATACTGGTTCTGGTTTCGGTGAACCACTGCTTCCCCCAGCCGAATCGGTGCCGGAGTGACACCCTTCACGAACGACATCGACGATCGAACGATGCGGCGCGCGCTGCAGGCTCTGACCGTGGGGTGCATCGCCGTGTCGCTGGCCATCGGCCTGAGCGGCACCGGGCCGCGGGATGCCCGCTGGAACCCGGCACAGATCTGGTCGACGCCCTCGACCCGCGCGTTCGAGCTGGAGGGCGGAGCGTGGGGCGACATCGAGCTTGCCGCGTCCCTTCCGCAGTTCGCGTCGATCGATGTGCTGGAGCCCGGCGGCGACCGGCCTCCCGTCCTGGCCATGAGCGACTACTCGCGCGACGGGTCGCTGCAGCGGTCGATCCTCACGTGGACGGTCGCCGGCGTCTCGGGCGACACGCTGGCCGTATGGCCCGGCCGCTGGCTCGTCTCCTCGCTTCCTCAGCGCTATGGGCTCGAGGGAGACCTGCTTCTGTGGTTTCCGGAGACGTGGTACGAGGATGCGGGTCCCGAGATGCGTGCCGACACCGTCGCCCTTTTCAGACACAACTACGCCATGAGCTACAAGCTGCTCGACCTCGACGCGCTCCGGAACGCAGTCCGTGCGGCGGCCCGCGGCGAGATGGCGTCGGTCTACTCGAGACTCATCGTCGCCGGTCTCGACGGCGGGGAGCGCAACCGGATCGCGTTCGACCCGCGATACACGGCCGACGTCGGGTTTCTCTTCGACACGGCGCACGGTCCTCTCGCGATCGTCGAGACGGATGGGGGGTACGCCAACTCGGACCTCTTCTACCTGCTTCTGGACCAGCCGACGCTGAAGGATGGAGAGGCCGTAGCGATCACCGACAGCGACGACATCGAGGGCAGCTATCGTGGGTTCTTCGTCGCCGACCTCGCGAGGAACGAGGCACTCTGGTACCGGCGGCTCGGCGCCTCGAGCGTCAGGTACCATCCGGTCGACCTCGATCGGGACGGTGTGGACGAGATTCTGGTCGAGACCTACTGCGCCGAGAACGGCGTCAGCGGCGGAGGCACGACCGACGCCGGTACGGCCTATCTGCTGTGCCTTGATCAGGGCGGGAACATCCTCTGGAGACGGAGGGTCCTCGGTGTTCACAACGGTGTCCAGTGCGCCGCCGCCGACTTCGTCGGTGACGGCGATCTGGAGATCGCCATGGTCTGGAGCAGCGGGCGGTACGAGGAATCCGGCGGCGCGGCGGTCATCGACGCCCGAGGCGAGGTGCTGGCCGTGCGGACGGACCTCGGGGGGCTCTACGCCATCGCTGCGGCCGACTTCGACGGCGACGGGAGAGTCGAGTTCGCCACGAGCGGCCCGGACTGCCGTGTCGCGATCCTCAACGGCGCCCTCGAGATCGAGCAGGCCCGTCCTGACACGACCGACCTTCTCCGGGCCCGTCCGGGCACGGACGGCGGCCCGCAGGACAGGCCTTTTCAGGGAACCGGGCTGGTCTGGAGGCGACGCGCGATGCCCATCGGAGCGTGCGACGTGGACGGTGATGGTCGCGAGGATCTCGTCTGTCTCCAGACGGCGTGGCATCGCTGGGACGTCACCGGCGTCAGGACCGTGTGGTGCGGGCGCGGCGACATCGTCATCTACGACCATGAACTGGATGTTCTCATGAGAGAGCGCGTCGTGGCGTCGACGACGGCGTCGGGCCGGCATCCGGCCGATGCGCCCGCATCGCTCAAACTGCGGGCCTTTCCGCTCGACGCCGACCGGGATGGCCGGTCGGAGCTTGTGTTGACTGCGAGAGGACACGGTCTCTACTTCTTCGAGGGGGGATCGTGATGCAAGCTCCGCTGGTCGCGCTCGCCGCTTTGTCGCTTACGACCCTCCCGGCCTCGATGCCGGACCAGGTGCCGGAGCTTCTCCACAGAGTGGTCCTCCCCGTGACGCCGAGCACTCCGACGTCGGTCGACGTCTCGAGTCGACCCGTGGGCGAGCCCGACCATCTTCTCGTCGGCCTCGACGACGGGACCATCGATGTCTTCTACGCGAGCGGGAGCGAGATGATCGTCCGGGTCTTCGAACTCGGATCAGCGGACCCGGTCGACGCCGTCCGCGCCGTGCGCCTGCCCGGCCCCAGGAACGAGTCGGCGATCGTCGCGCTTCAGGGACGTGTTCTGAGCGTGTTCCAGGGAGGAACGCCGGGCGTTCGGGACAGGATGCGACTGCCGGCGTCGAGCGGAGACTACAGGCTGACGAGAGTCCGCGGCCCCGATGTCGACGGTGAGACACGTGATCGGTTGCTCGCCTCCGACGGCCGCCGCGTCCTCGAGGTCGGCGTCGGTACAGCGGCGAACCGGTGGGGGCTCTCCCTATCGCTCGTCGCGGAGGACGAGGACGGACTCGCCTTGAGGCCGCTGTCGGACCGCGCCGTGCTCGTGACGGCGTCGTCCGGGGTGCTCGAGTTCTCGGTCGCGGAAGGGATGACTCGGACGGCTGCGAGCGGGAGCGCCGACGCGGCCGTGTCGCCGGGAGGCACACGCCCGGCCATCGTTCCACTGGGAGCCGCGACCTCGGACAGCCTCCTCTGCAGCGGGCGGCGCGCGTCAGGCGAGTGGAGGCGCATGGTGGTGGAGCTTCCGGACTCGCTCACGCTGGCCATGACCGTGCGGGACTCGATGCTGCTCCTCGGCGGCGCGCTGACGGCCGACACGCTCAGGGGCGTGGGGTGGCTCGCGCTCGTTGACGCGAAGGGGAAAGGCCTCGCGTTCTCGGAGCACGGGCGGCCGGTCGCTGCCGCCGCTACGTTCGGGGAGTGGTTCGCCGTCCAGGGGGAGGGCAGGAACCTCTCAGTCTACGACGACCGCCTCCGCCCCGTCTGGGACAACGCGTCTCAGGTTTCGCCGATTGGAATGGCAGCGCTCGCGCTCGATGAGGACGGCGACGAGGACCTCATTCTCGTCGGAACGCGCGAGTTCGGGGTGGCCGCCGACGATGTCGAGCTTATCCGCGAGTCGCTGAACCGACCGGGCTTCATGGCGTCGGCCGTGCCGGTCGGCAGCGAGCTCGTGCTCGAGCGACCGATGCTGACCGGCTTCAGGAGCAACGCGGCGGAACTGAGGGAGATCATCGCGATGGAGTCGCTCCGGGCGAGGGAGCTCGAGCGATCGCGGAGTTTCCTCGAGGCGGGACGACGGGTTCTCACGGCCCGCGCCGCGGCCGCCGTGCTCGGGCGGCGCGGGCAGGCTGAAGAGCTGCGCGCCTGGGGGGCCGAACTCCTGGCGGCGCCGAAGCGCGAGCGGGCGACGCTCTACGGCACGATCGCGCTTCTCCTTCCCGGTCTCGTGTGGTCCGCGGCCCTTGTCCGGTCGGCAGAAAGAGCGAGCACGCGGGCTCCCATCGCGGCGGCCGTCGCGCTCGTTGCGGCGGGAGCCGTGGTGTGGGGAATCCTCGATCATACCATCTGGTCGCCGGCTCTCCCGGCGGGCGGCGTAGTGCTGCTTGCAACCGCGGCGGTTCAAGGCGCGAGGCGCCGCGCCGGCGTTCTGACAGCCCGCGTCCCCGGGGCCGCCATCGAGGAGCTGGAGATCGGTATCGCCGAGTTCACGCACGGAGGCGCCGATGGGAGCGAGGGGCGCAGGAGCATCGCGAAGCTCGCGCTCTTCGCCCAGGAGATGCTGGAGAGCTTCGACGAGCCGGAGCACTTCGAGGCGCTCAGGAGCCGCTTGGACGTCAGGGCGAAGGCCTTCTATCCGGCGAAGTACGATACGGTCCAGGAACTTCCGGAGCATGCGAGGGCCGCCGGGGTCGCCGTCACCGAGACCGAGGCCATGGCGAGGGCCGCGGGGAGGATGCGGGCGGCCGTCGACGTCGTCCTCTCCGGCGAGGACGTCTCCGACGGCGATCTGCGCCGTGCGCTCCACGATATCGTCGCCGGTCGCGCTGAGCTCGCAAAGGCCGCCGACGAGGCGCGTGACGCGATCCGCGCGAATCCCGGCTGCTCCGTGAGGGCCTGTGTGACGCGCGTTCTCGACGAGAAGCGGGAGATGCTGGAGCGTCTGGGTATCGAGGTCGACGTCGGTCTCGGGGTCGACGAGCAGGAGGACGCTGTCGGCATCAAGAGGAGGGACCTGCACTTCGTTATCGAGAACCTCGTGACGAACGCCGCCAAGGCGATGCGCGAAGGGAGCACTCGCCGGATCGAGCTCAGCGGCGTGGCCGCGCAGCCGTTCTTCGAACTGCGGGTCGCGGACACCGGACCGGGCATCCCGAAGCTTATCCTCGAGTCTCTCTTCGATACCGGCGAGACGGACGGGGAATCGGGCGGGTTCGGGCTTCCGAACTCACGGGAGAAGCTCCGCCGCGTCGGCGGGGACATCACCGTCGAGTGGACCGGGGAAGGCGAGGGTACGCGGTTCCTGGTCAGGGTGCCGCTCTGGTCGGCGAAGCGGGAAGGAGGCATCGAGTGAGCGTGGCGGCGGGACGGAGGCGAACGTTGCTCCTTGTCGATGACGATCCGGAGACGGTGGAGGACATGGCCGCGGTCCTTGAGCGATTCTTCAAGTGCGTCGGTGTCTCGAAGCCCGACGACGTCGTGCCGGCCTATCTCGAGCACCGACCGGACGTCGTGCTTCTGGACATCATGTTCGGCGACGACCCCGTGGGATACGATCTCCTGGAGCACCTGCAGGCCGCCGACCGCCACGTCGCCGTCTTCATGTGGAGCGAGGATGCCAGAATGGACACCGGTCTGACGGCGCTCTCCCGCGGGGCCTTCGGCGTGCTCCGCAAGACACCGAGGCGCGGCGAGATCATTCCGGCCATCGAGGCCTGTCTCAGAGGACGTCGTCGGGATATCCTCGTCGCCTCGCCCCACACGACCGGACGGGAGAACATCATCGTCTTCGTTCACGTGGATGAGAGCACGGGAGCGGTGGTCGAACGCGCCCGAAGGCTGGCGGATGAGGAGAGTCCCGTGCTGGTCGCCGGTGAGCCGGGCGTCGGCAGGGAGCGTCTGGCGCGTGAGATCCACGCTGTGAGCGTCGGGTTCGGGGGGCTCTTCGTGCGCTGCGACTGCCGGGAACGGGGCGACGTCCCGGTGCAGGCGCTGCTCTTCGGATGGACGGAGACGGGGAGCGCGAACGGGACGGTGCTTCACCCGGGGCTGTGCGAGGCCGCCGACGGGGGCGTGCTCTTTCTGAGAGACGCCGATGCGCTGCCGGCGACCGCCGAGCAGGGACTCCTTGAGCTCCTCGACGAGGGCCGCTACACCCCGGTCGGGGACACCGTGGGCCGCCGGGCGGACGTCAGGGTCATCGCGTCGACATCCCACGGGCGGGACGACACGTTCTCCTCGGAGCTTCTCGGTCGACTTGGCGCACGCACGATCACCGTTCCTCCTCTCCGGGAACGCCCGGCGGACATCCGGCCGCTCGTCGCCGCGTTCGTTGCAGCCAGAGCGGGCATGCTGGGGCGAAGCCTCAGCCTGTCGGACGGGGCGGTCTCGCGGCTCGAGTCGGCGAGCTGGCCGGGGAACGTCGCCCAGCTGCGGGCGGTCGTCGAGCGGGCGTGCGACGGCGCCTCCGGTGGGGAGGTCACCGCGGAGGACGTCGAGAAGGCGCTGGTCAGTGGAGGTGGAGCGCCTTGACGGCGCCCCGGGTCGAGTCGTCAACCGGCGTCTCGTCACCGACCGTCACGTCGTCGACCCGGCACTGCCGGTCGTCGCCCGGTGTGCCGCCGATCCGTCGATATCTGAAGGCGATCTGCAGGTTCATGCCGGCCCACGTGGACAGGTCGACGTCGATCCAGCCTCCCGACGGACCGTAGAGATCACAGATGATTGTATGAAGCCCGCTGCTCTGCAACAATGGTCTGTGCGACCTTCGTCCATGGATGGTCGCCGCTATCGGCCACTCCATCGCACTCTCGAGCACCACGGGACGTCCCGATGGATACACTTCGCACCGGATTCGTCACACGCGTCCTCGACCCGCTCGGGTGGCGGTTCAAGAGGACCGACACGGGAGCCCGCCTGAGCGAGTTCCGCCGGTTCCAGTGGGACGACGAGGCGACATGGAGGCGCCGGCGGGACCTCCTCCTCGCCGACCTCCTCGTTCACGCGACGACCCGCGTCCCGTACTACCGGGAACGCGTCACGGACCTCGAGCCGGAGGCCATCGCCGCCGACCCGACCGCGGCGCTGGCCCGGTTCCCTGTTCTGGAGCGGTCGGACCTCATCGAGCACTTCGACGAGCTTATCTGTGAGGTGGGTCGCGGCCCGAAGCTCGTCAAGTCGGGAGGGTCGACCGGCACGCCGGTGCGGGTTCTGTGGGACCGTGTCTATACGGGCGCCGCCCTGGCGACGACGCAGCTCTCGCTCGACTGGGCGGGCGTCGAGCGCGGAGAGCGCCGCGTCGCGCTGTGGGGTGCGCGCCGGGACCTGGGCGGCCGGTTCGGCTACGTCAGGAAGCTCAATCACCTGCTTCGGGACATCACGGTCCTCGACGCCTTCCGGATGGGCGAGGAACAGATGGCGGAGTACGTCCGCATCATCAACCGCCGGCCCCCCGTCTGCATCGAGGGCTACACCGAGGCCATCTTCGCTCTGGCGGAGTTCATCGAGCGCGAGGAGCTTCCGGTCACATCCCCGCGGACCGTGGGGACCGGTGCGGGAACGCTCATCCCGGCCATGCGCGAGACCATCGAGCGTGTCTTCAACGCACCCGTCTTCGACCGCTACGGTACGCGGGAACAAGGGCTCTACGCGACCGAGTGCGACCGGCACACCGGCCTTCACGTCATGGGGGAGACGACCGTGCTCGAGATCGTGGACCGGTACGGCGCAGAGGTCGAGGAGGGCGAGGCGGGAGAGGCCGTGGCGACGAGCCTCTGGAACTACACGATGCCGCTCGTGCGGTATCGTGTCGGCGACCACGTCGTGAAGGGACGTTCCCGCTGCGGGTGCGGCAGGCCGTATCCGCTCCTCGAGAGCATCGTGGGCAGGTCGGCGTCGGCCTTCCCCCGCCCCGACGGCGGCCTTGTTCTGCCGGACTTCTGGATCCGCCTCTTCGCGGTCGAGTTCAACGAAGGCGCCGTCGAGAAGTACCAGTTCGTGCAGGAGGAGATCGACCGGATCACCGTGCGCGTCGTTCCGAGACCCGGATACGAGGGGCCCGACGACCGGCTTCGGAAGGCCATGCGTTCACGGATCGACGACGCGATGGGGGCGCCGTGCCGCGTCTCGTTCGAGGTCGTCGACGATATCCCGCCCAGCGCGTCGGGCAAGCACATCTACTCGATGACGAGGGTAGCCTGACGGGCCACCCACCGGCAACACGGGAAGCACCGTTCATGTGATGCCCGGCGATCGCGACGTCCGTCGGGCGTCGTGTTCCGGTGGAAGGAGTCCTGCGTTCTCTGCGACGCGCTCGCCATCACATCCCCGCTGTGATATGATTGACAGTCAGACGTGTCGGCAGCGACCATCGCGGGGGTGCATCGTGAGACGGCTGCGTCCGACCCTCTGCCTCCTTGGAGTGCTCCTCGTTCTGGCCTCGAACCCGTTCTCGGGGACACCGGCCTCGGCCTATACGGCGCCGTCGTCCGTCGATATCGGCGGCGGGCAGTCCGGCTCGGCCCAGGATGTCTTCTCCCGGGCCGAGGCCATCTACGGTCCGTTGTCCGAGATGCTCGATCCCACCGAGGGCTATCCCAGGTCTATCACCAACGGTTCGTCGTGGATGCGCAGCTCCGCCGAGAGCTGGACGAGCGGCTTCTTCTCCGGCGTGCTCTGGCGGCTCCACGAGCGAACGGGCGATCATGCGCTCCGGACACAGGCCGAGCGATGGATGAACGGGCTCGCGGGGCTCACAACGCTTCCCAGCCACGACGTCGGTTTCATTCTGTACTCGAGCTTCGGGCACGGGTACCGGATCACCGGCGATCCGTCCTACCGTGACGTGCTCCTCGACGCAGCCGACCACCTGGCCACACGATACGACCCCGAGGTCCGTGCCATCCGCTCCTGGGGCCCGATGCGGCACCTCGTCTATCCAGTGGCCATCGACGGCATGATGAACATCGAGATCCTCTTCTGGGCGGCAGAGAACGGGGGAGACCCGGGCCTGGCCGGCATCGCGTGGGAGCACGCCCGCACCACGATGCGCGATCATGTCCGCGGCGACGGGACGACCTTTCATGTGGTCGACTACGACCCGACGACCGGGGCGAAGCTCTGGAAGGGCACGGTGCAGGGCCTGGCGGACTCCTCCACCTGGTCGCGTGGACAGGCGTGGGCTCTGTACGGGTTCACCGTCGCGACGCGGTATACGAACGACATCGCCTTTCTCTGGACGGCGGAGAAGACCGCGGATGCCTTCCTCGATCGCCTGCCGTCCGGGTGGATCCCCTGCTGGGATTTCGACGCCGAGGGTATCCCGGGCGAGCCGAGAGACGCCTCGGCGGCGGCGGTGGCGGCTTCCGGTCTCTGGGAGCTGGCCTCGCTGACGGACGATCCGGAGCGACGCAGCCGATACCGTGCCGCGTCGTACGCGATCGTCGAGCGGCTGTCGGGAGGATACTACTCGGCAGAGGGCGTCGGCATGCCCGCGCTTCTGCTGCATTCCACGGGACACCGGCCGCACGACGCCGAGGTCGACGTCCCGATCATCTACGCCGAGTACTACTTCCTCGAGGCCCTCGCGAGGCAGCGACCGCTCGCCGGAAGGATGCGTCGAGGGGGGCGGGGGGAGAAGGACGGCCCGGTTCAGATCGCACTCCACGCCTCGCCGAACCCGTCACGCGGCCGCGTCCGGCTTGTCTGCGGGGGTCCCGGCGCCGGCACGGCCGAGCTGACCGTGTACGACGTCGCGGGACGGCTCGTGCGTCGTCTTCCGCTTCCGGGAGGGGGTGACGACGAAGGACACGTCGTCATCTGGGACGGAACAGGAGAGGACGGCAGGCGCGTGGCGTCCGGCGTCTATGTCGTCCGAGCGCGCGCCGGGAACGCATCGGTCACCCGCACGGTCGTCCTCGTGCGGTGATCCCCGACTCCTCGCGAGTCGTCACTCCATCTCGACAGGCTCGGTTCCCATCAGGTCCTCCATCATGGCGAGCGTCTGCTCGTCCGGGTCGAAGGGCTCGACCATCGCCCGCGTGATGTCGACCAGCCCGTTGCCCGGCCGACCGTGGATCGGGACGACGATCGCATCGACGCCGGCCCTCTCGGCGATCGCCGGGAGGTCGTCCTCGAGGAGGTCGATGATGTTCCAGATGGGCGCGTCGCCGAACACCTGTCGGTGCAGCGTGTCCTGGAGCGCGGGTCCCCACTGTTCGAGCTCGGCCACGCGCGTGCTGTCGCCGGCCTCCATTGCCTGCTCGTGCTCGGCGCGCATCGCCTCGATGCGTTTCCGGAAGGCGTCGGAACGCCCGTAGCACAGGGCAACGGCTCGGGTGTTGAAGGTGCCGGTCCGCGGCGCCTCCTCCGCGGTCGCGCCGGCGATCGCCATGGCGGCCAGCGCAGCGGTCGCGACGACCGTGATCAGTATTCTCGTCCTCATGTGGTCTCCCTCCCTTGCCCGGCGCCGCTCCGGCACGTCCCGGTGCGGCGTCATGCGGGCTCCTCGGTCTCGTCGTCTTCCTCCTCAGGGGCGTTCCGCACCCGCAGCAGCGCGATGCCGCTGGCGAGGAGCGGCCCGATGAAGAGGACGAGCACGAACGGAGCTCCGTTGTCGAACGGGTCCGTGCTGAACAGGCGTTCGAACGTGTCGAACATGTTAGCGAAGAAGAGCGACGTCAGGATGAGAACGATGCCTGTGCCACGCGGCCATCGGTTCGCCGCCCAGGCCAGCGCGAAGAAGGGGGCGGCGAGGAGCGACTGCATGACGAGCGCGACGAAGCTCGACAGGTTGGCGAGGATGTTGAAGAGGAGCCAGACCGTCCCGAAAATGTAGAGGAGCCTCGACGCCGTGCGCTTCGGTCCCCAGTAGGCGAGCAGCCAGCTCAGGAACCACGTGAACCAGATGACGATGAGGACAAGCTCCGCCATCTCACCCGGTTCGGCCTCGATGGGCGCCCCGGCGCGCAGGGCGGTGGCGAAGACGAACGTCACGACGAGACCGGCCAGGTAGGCGTGGTACCCGGCCTTCCTCGCGGCCTGTCGCTGGAACTCGTCCTGGTCCTTGAGCACCCCGAGCTCGCGGAGGAGCCCCGGCACGACGGCCGCCGCCGCGACGAGCAGCAGGAACCACCAGCTCAGCGAGGTCAGGGCGATTCCGATCACGAAGACCGCGCCGCCGACCAGTGTGACCGTCGTAGGGCGGCGTCCCCTGTGGCTGTTACCGCTCATCATGGCTGTCCTCCTCGTCGAGTTGGAAGAGTTCCTCGACGGTCGTCACGAAGACCCGCGCCAGTGAGAGCGCGAGGCCGACGGACGGGTTGTAGCGGCCCTTCTCGATCGCGTGGATGGTCTGCCGTGTGACGCCGACAAGATCGGCCAGATCCTGCTGCGTCATGCCGTCGACGCCGACGCGGTGCCGCTTCACGGTGTTCCTGACGGTCTGCCTGGTTCCCATGGTGGTCAGTGTAAAGTCAACTTGACTTCATGTCAAGTTGTTTTTACATTCTCGTGTCGTGCGCGGCGGGAGCGCCTGCCGTGGCGTCCCCATCGTCGGGACCCACTCACACCGTCTGCCCAACCCGTCCCGCGCCGCGGCACCCATGCTTGACGCTTCATCACCTCTCCCGTACGATACGCGCAGTCCGGGTGCCATGTGGTCTTTCGAAGGAGGGAGCCATGCGTGTTGTCGCATTGCTCGCTGTCATCTGTCTCGCCCTGGTCGTCATAGCCGGGTGTTCCTCTTCGTCATCGGGACCGTCTCCCATCGAGTGGTTCAACGCGGCAACGTGGCAGAGCCTGAGCAGCTTCCCGCCGGGCGCCGGGCTTGGCGCCGCGTTGGTGCGTGTGAACGACGCGTCGCTCTACGCGATAGCCGGCGGCAACGAGGGTGCAACCGACTACGCCTTCTGGCGGTACGACATCGACCTCGACCAGTGGACCCAGCTCGCCGACACGATTCGGGATCCCTACTGGGCGGCGAGCCTCGCGTGGGCGGGTGGCGATACGATCTACATGGTCCAGGGGAACGGGACGTCGGGGTTCGTCGGGTACTCGATCGCCGCCGACCAGTGGTTCGCCCTCGAGAACTATCCAGGGAACGTCCGTCGGGCCGGTCACTCGCTGGTCTGGCCGGGTCAGGGCGGGTATCTCTACTGCTGCGAGGGGAACGGCACCGGGACATTCGAGCGGTACGACATCGCCTCCGACGTCTGGCAGTCGCTGGCCGACATCCCGACGAGGATGTGGCACGGCTCTTCGATCGCG
>WJMD01000187.1 GCA_014728125.1 Candidatus Effluviviaceae Genus V sp. | reverse complement strand
GTCGACGGCCACGCGGCCGTGTTCTTGCGTGACGGCCATCACCCGCACGCCGCTCCCTCCGCTCCACGGTTTGACCACGAACCAGTGGCCGCCCTCGACCGCGTCGAGCAGATCGTCGACCGAGCGAATCCGGAGCTCCGTATTGATCGGGCGGAAGGCTCCGTCCTCGATGAACGCGTAGTACTCGGGAGCGGTGACACCGTAGCTGGCGACGATGCGCGAGAAGACGATCTTGTTGTTGAGCGCCTCGGCGAAGGGGCCGTTGATCCGCGGAGTGCGGAGGTACCGCTCGAGGTCGGAGACATATTCGTCGACCGTCTCCGGGCGGAGTCTGTAGCGAACGCAGGACTCCGTCAGGAAGCCGCGGCTCAGAGCCCAGAGCCGCCTGCCCACCGGTGCGCTGACGGGAGAGTGGAACTCGGAGCGCACGAACCGCTGCAGGTTCCTGAGCGTTCTGCCGAAGGTGAGAACGCGCGCCGGCAGGCTCTCAGGCATCGCTGCTCTCCCCCCGCGCGCGAGCGCCCCGTGGCGGCCTCAGCACGCCGTGGTGCTCGTAGAACCGCCGGACGCGCTCGTCCTCGAGCAGCGGGAAGAAGAACTGGAAGGTCACGTCGGGGTAGTTGTTGCCCTCAACGACCGTGAAGCCCCCCTCGGTCAGGACGATGTCCCAGCCCACGTACGGGATGTACGACATCTCCCGGCAGAGGTCGAGGAGGCCGCGGACAAAACGCTCCCACCCAGGGAGCTCGAGTCCCTCGATGCGCGCTCCCGTGTCGGGATGGTCCCGGTACCAGACGGGCTCTCTCCTGCCGTGGTCCGAATAGGCGGGGCCGAGCACGCCGGTCTCGAGATCGACGAGCGAGATGACCCCTCCCCTCGAGTAGTTGTCGGTCGGCGACGACGCCGGGCGTCCGAACCTGTGGGCCGCGTAGACGATGAACGGCTCGCAGCGCTCGACGTCCCACATCG
Source organism: Candidatus Effluviviaceae Genus V sp. (assembly GCA_014728125.1). Lineage (NCBI taxonomy): Bacteria > Candidatus Effluviviacota > Candidatus Effluviviaceae > Candidatus Effluviviaceae Genus V sp. The sequence goes on along the minus strand of WJMD01000187.1, from coordinate 15,993 downwards.
TCAGGACGCGCATGGAGTTCGTGGCCTCCGGGAAGACGGCCTCGGCGAACGGCCGCTGACGGATGAGGCTCGAGACGACGCCGTCCCGGACGGACCCGAGGGTCGCTTCGAGCTCGTCCCGCGTCGTCTCGCGGTAGTTGAGCGCGACCCCGCCGTCGCCGCCGGTCAGCGCCATAACGCCGTATCCGCGACCGCCGCTCGCCGGCTTGACGATGAACGAACCGCCCTCGGCGCAGGCCTCGACGACGTCACGCGCCGACAGGAAGCGGTAGCGCCGGCCGATCGGCACCATCTCCCCGTTCCGAATGAGGGCGTAGTACTCGGGCACACTCCCACCGTGGCTGGCGACGATCCGCGAGAAGACGATCTTGTTGTTCAACGCCTCGGCGAAGGGGCCGTTGATCTTCGGCGTTCTCAGGTAGCGCGCGGTGTCCGGGAAGTAGAGGGGGAGGTTCTCCTTCGTCAACCCGTAGCGGACGGCCGACTCCGTCAGGAACCCCTTCGAGAGCGCCCAGAGACGGAAACCCAAAGGAGCGCTGACGGGACATCGAAGCTCCGCCTGCACGAGCCGCTGGAGGTTCCTGGCCGTTCTGCCGGCCGAGAGGATCCGGACGGGAACTCGCTGCCGCATGCGTGCTCCTACAGTGCGTCGAGAGCTCTCTCGAAGTCGTCGAGAAGGTCGTCGGCCGACTCGATGCCGACCGAGACGCGGATGAGTCCGTCGTCGATGCCGGCCGCGCTGCGCTCGTCGGGCGACATCCCCTTGTGCGACGTCGCCGCCGGTCGTGTGACCAGGGTCTCGACGCCGCCGAGACTGGGCGCGACGATCGGCAGGGTCAGGCTTCGGAGGACGGCGTCGGCGGCCTCGAGCCCTCCCTCGAGCTCGAAGCTGAGCATGCCGCCCATGCCGTCGAAGAGCTCGACGGCCCGCTCGTGACCGGGGTGGTCGGGCAGCCCCGGATAGTGGACCCGCGTCACGCGGTCGTGCTCATGAAGGAAGCGTGCCAGATGCGCGGCGGTTGCGTTCTGCCGCTCGACGCGGAGCGCAAGCGTCTTCATGCCCCGGTGGAGCAGGAAGCACGCGTGCGGGTCGAGCGACCCTCCGAGATGATCGAGCATGCACTTGATGCCGGCGAGGAGCTCTTCGGAGCCGACCACGGCGCCCGCCACGATGTCGGAGTGCCCGTTCAGGTACTTCGTGCCGCTGTGGAGCAAGACGTCGAACCCGTGCTCGAGGGGCCGGAAGTTGATCGGACTCGCGAACGTGTTGTCGATGAGCGACACGAGCCCGTGCTCGCGGGCGAAGGCGACGACCGCCGCGAGGTCGCCCACGCCCATGAGCGGGTTCGAGATCGTCTCGACGTAGACGGCCCTCGTGTTCTCGCGCACCTTCCCTTTCCAGGATCCGGGGTCGTCCGGGTCGATCATGTCGTACGCGACGCCCAGTCTCGGCAGGTCCCTCGTGACGAACCCGTGCGTGCCGCCGTAGAGGCAGTCCTGGACGAGCAGGTGGTCACCGGCTGAGAGGACCGTGAGAAGCGAGGTCGTTATGGCCGCCATGCCGCTCGCCGTCACAAGAGCGGCCTCCCCTCCTTCCAGCGTCGCCAGCTTCGCTGCGACCGCCTCGTGGTTCGGGGTGTTGTTCAGGCGGATGTACCGGATGTCGTGGTAGCCCGGGTCGCCCTCGTCGACGTACATGGCCGACTGGAATATGGGGATCGCGACGGCGCCCCCGATCCTGGGCTCCGGCTCCCCCGCGTGAACGGTCTCGGTGTCGCGGTGTCGTGCCATCCTCAGTCCCCGCTTTCGTGCGTCGTTCCCCTACCCGTCTTCCTCGCCACGAAGTAGAGCCAGGGCGAGTCGTCCGATGATTCGCCGGCGTCGAGCACCGAGCCGTCCTTCCGATAGACCTCGAGCGTCTCGAAGCCGGCGTCGGCGAGCTGTCGCTCCTGGGTCCTGTGGTCGACGTGATACGTCATGAGCGAGTAGGCGTGGGCCCGATCGTTGATGATCCAGTACTCGTTCTCGAAGCGCTCGTGCGGCTTGTTCCTGCTGCGGTTCCTTCGGGCGCGCAGGTACGCCACGAACCGCTTCACCATGGCGCACGGATCGTACGTCCAGGTGAGACGCGGCTCGGACCTTGCAAGGCGATAGTCCCGGTTGTGGGTCGAGAAGATGAGCAGGCCGCCGTCCCGCAGAACACGGTTCATCTCGTCGAACGAGGCGAGCCTGTCCTCGTGGGGCAGCGCGTCGATGCCGTTGTGCGAGAAGAGCACCACGTCGAACTCGCCGTCGGCGAAGATGCTCAGGTCCCTGGCGTCGGCGACCTCGCACTGGCAGCCGCCGTGCCGCTCGGAGCAGGCGCGGACCATCGCCTCCGAGTAGTCGATGCCGACGTACCGCCCGGCCCACTGACAGAGAAATCGGGTCGTCCTCCCGGCGCCGCAGCCGACGTCGAGAAGGCGGCTCCCGACGATCACGTCGTGATGCTTGAAGAGGATCATGATCTCGGCGGTGAGGAGTCCGCTCCGTCCGCCGTAGTGGGCGGCAGCCCCCGAGGAGTCGTAGAAGCCGATGTTCACGTGGTCGGTCGACATATGAACCTCCATGCTGCCGGTCTCCGCTCGCGAAGTCTGAGGAGCGGCACCGTGCGGCGTCCCGCCGTCCGCGGGAGCGCGTGTCATTGTAGTCGAAGGGCGGTCGGTTTGACACCCCTGAGAGCGGGTGATAGTCTCCCCGGTCGACACGCGTCAGAGGGCACGAAGGGAACGCAAGGAGACGATGCAGTGACCGACGCAGACGCCGTCGAACTCCGCAGACAGCTTCACGCGCACCCCGAGCTCTCGGGGCGGGAAAGCGGGACGGCCCGCCGCGTCAGGGCGTTCGTCGAATCCGCACGGCCCGACGACATCGTAGCGGGCCTCGGAGGACACGGGCTGGCAGCGGTCTTCGAAGGCCCGCACGACGGCCCGACGGTCCTCCTGCGGGCCGAGCTCGACGCGCTGCCGATATCGGAGGCCGGAGACAGGGAGCACGCCTCGACCGTGCCGGGGGTCGCCCACGTATGCGGACACGACGGCCACGCAGCTGCCCTGGCGGCGGTCGCCCCCCGGCTCGACAGGGTGCGACCCTCCCGGGGACGCGCCGTCCTCCTGTTCCAACCGGCCGAGGAGACGGGGAAGGGCGCGGCCGCCGTCATCGCCGACCCGGCCTTCCGGCCCCTCAGGCCCGACGCCGCGTTCGCGATCCACAACCTGCCCGGTCTTGCGCTCGGTCGCGTCTACCTGCGCGAGGGGCCGATGGCCCTGGGCTCGGTCGCGGCCGTGATCCGGCTCGTCGGCCGGAGCGCCCAGGCCGGCTATCCTGAGAGCGCGCTGAGCCCGGCTCTCGCCACGGCGGCCCTCGTCGAAGGACTGACGGGGCTCGGGCCCGACGCCGGCGGCGGGGACCCGCTCGCGCTCTCGACGGTGACCCACGCGCGTCTGGGCGAGCGCGCGCTCGGAACGACGCCGGGTGAGGCGGAGGTCATCGCCACCGTGCGCTCGGGGAGCGCGTCGTCGCTCGAGTCGCTGAAGCGTGCCGTCCTCGGTCTCGCGGAGGAGTCGGCGCGGCGACACGGTCTCGCGCACGAGGTCACCTGGGAAGAGGAGTTCCCGGTGACGACGAACGACGCCGACGCGCTCGAGACGGCCCGTCGAGCCGCGCGGTCGCTCGGTCTCGAGACCGGCGAGCTCGACGGTCCGCTGCACTGGTCCGAGGACTTCGGACACTTCTCGGCGCTGACCGACGCCGTGCTTCTGGGACTGGGCGCGGGTGAGGACCTGGTCCCGCTGCACAATGCGTCGTACGACTTCCCGGACGAGCTCGTGACGACAGGCGCCGACCTTCTCTATGCCATCGTCAGGGAGATCCTCGGTCCGTACGGGTCAGAGGAGCCGATCCCCCACTGAGCGGGGGTGTGAGGGAGCGAACGGTGGACATCATGGAGCCAAGCCCCACGTCGCGCATCTATCTCAGCCACTCGGCGCTGGCACGGAACCTCCGGTTCGTCCAAGCGCGGGTCGGGCACGACACGCTGGTCTCCTCGGTCGTCAAGGGGAACGCCTACGGCCACGGCATCGAGGAGTTCGTCCCGCTGGCCGAGTCGCTGGGCGTGCGGCACTTCTCGGTCGCAGACTCGCACGAGGCGGCCAGGGTCCTCGCCAGCAAGCGGCCGGACACGTCGGTCATGATCATGGCACACCTCGGGGACGACGAGCTCGGGTGGGCCATATCCAGCGGTGTCGAGTTCTACGTCTTCGACATCGAGCGGCTCGAGGCCGCGCTCGAGGCCGCGGCGTCGCTCGAGCGGCGGGCGAGGATCCACATCCAGCTCGAGACGGGCATGCACCGTCTCGGATACGAGAACGGCCAGATCCAGGAGGTCATCGACCTCCTGAAGCGGTCACAGGGACGATACGTGCTCGAGGGCATCACCACGCACCTGGCCGGCGCGGAGAGCATCAACAACTACCACAGGATCCAGCAGCAGCTCGAGCGCTACCAGGACGCGCTACAGCGCTTCCGGAGCGCATTCACCATCATCGGGAGGCGCCACGTCGCTTCCTCGGCGGCGGCCTTCGTCTATCCCAACGCCATCTACGACATGGTCAGGATCGGCGTCGCGCAGTACGGATTCTGGCCGAGCGAGGAGACCAGGATCCGCTATCTCAACATGTGCCACAAACTGACCGACACGCCGCTGCGGCGGGTCATGTCGTGGAAGACCTCGGTGATGGGACTCAAGATGGTCGAGCGGGGCGAGTTCGTCGGCTACGGCACATCGTACATCGCGCCGCGGCGTATGCGGATCGCCACCGTGCCTGTCGGCTACAGCCACGGCTACTCGAGGGTCCTCTCGAACAGGGGATACGTGCTCGTCCGCGGACGGCGCGCCCACGTCACGGGCGTGGTCAACATGAACATGATGACGGTCGACGTCACGAACATCCCGGACGTCGCGCGCGGCGACGAGGTCGTGCTGATCGGGAAGCAGGGCAATCAGACGATCTCGGTCGGCTCGTTCAGCGAGATGACGAACCAGGTGAACTACGAGCTCCTTGCCAGGCTCCCGCACCGCATTCCGAGGATCCCCGCGCCCTGACATCCAGCCCGACGCCGGCCCGCCGCTACTCCCCCGCCGCCCTGTTCTTCACGTAGCGCTCGAGCCACTCCTCCGTCTCCCACATCAGATGCAGCAGTGACTCGCGCGCGCGGTAGCTGTGACTCTCGTGCGGCAACAGCACGAACCGCGCCGTCTTGCCGAGCCCCTTGAGCGCGTTGTAGAAGCGCTCGGACTGCATCGGGAAGGTACCCGGGTTGCTGTCGGCGTCGCCGTGGACGATCAGGATCGGCTCGTCGATCGTGTCGGCGTGCATGAAGGGCGACATCTCGAAATAGACCTCGGGCGCCTCCCACAGCGTGCGGTCCTCGGACTGGAAGCCGAACGGCGTCAGCGTCCGGTTGTAGGCGCCGGTCCTGGCCAGTCCTGCAGCGAAGAGATCGGAGTGCGCGAGCAGGTTGGCGGTCATGAACGCACCGTACGAGTGGCCGCCGATCGCGACGCGGTCGGGGTCGGCCACCCCGCGGCGCACGGCCTCGTCGACCGCCGCCTTCGCGCTCGAGACCAGCTGCTCGACGTACGTGTCGTTCGGCTGCTCCTCGCCCTCGCCGATGATCGGCATCGATGGACCGTCGAGAACGGCGAACCCCTGCGTCAGCCAGACGACCGACGAGTACCAGCCCAGCCAGTCGAACCGGTAGGGCGAGTCGTCGAGCTGTCCGGCCGCGTCGGCGCTCCGGAACTCCCTGGGATACGCCCAGATGAGCATCGGCAGAGGCCCGTCCTCCTCGGGCGAATAGCCCTCCGGCAGATAGAGCGTCCCGTTGAGCGCGATGCCGTCCTCGCGCTCGTAGCGGATGATCTCCTTCTGGATATTCCTCAGGAACGGGGTCGGGTCCTCGAACGCGGTGAGCTGTCGGACCTCGCCGGTCGCGAGGTCCCTCAGGAAGTAGTTCGGCACTTCGTCGACGGCCTCTCTGCGCGTCACGACGAGCCGCGCGTCCTTGCCCAGGACGATGCTGGGCTCCTCGTAGTACGGCGCGCTCGAGCGGAAGTGACGGAACGTGTCCCCCGTAATGGTGTTGAACGAGTCGAGGAACGGCCTGTTCCCCTCCGGCGAGGCGCCCTGACCGATGAGGTAGACGGTCTGAGCATCGTCGGCCGTCAGAAGGACCTGTCTCCCCGAGGACGTTCTCGTCTGAACGGGCTCTCCGGGATCGTTGTAGCTGTCCTCCCAGGAGTACTCCCTGAGAAGCGTCGGCTCCTCGTCGGGGTTGCCCGGCTCGATGCGCCACCAGCGGATGGACCGCGTCGGCCACCACCACTCGGTCGCGATGGCCAGGCCGTCGTGTCCCCAGTAGATGCCGCCGGCGCGCAGCGAGAAGGTGGCCAGCGGGTCGGGCGGGTCGTCGAACGGCGCCTCGAGCTGGTAGCGGATGTCGCGTATCTCCGCATCCCTCGCGGCGTCCCCGCCGTCCTGGGCCTCGAGCCACGAGAGCGTCGCCGGGGCATCGGCGCGCCAGATGACGTTCCTCGGACCCGTGGCCACGCTGCCCCGGGCGATCGGGATGTCGTCCCGGAGAGGAAGGTCGGCCACCTCGTGCACCACGTCTCCGTCTGAGTCAATGACCTCGATTCGCACGGGGAACCGCCACGCACCGACGAGATACGAGAAGGGCCGGTGCAGGGTCTGAAGCAGCACGTAGCGCCCGTCGGGCGACGGCGAGAAGTCCCAGACGAGCGACGGTCCGGCGAGCGGCTCGATGCCCCCGGCGAGCGAGACCCGAGCGAGCTCCGACGCCATGTAGTGCTCGAAGAGCTCCGCGTCGTGCTCGTTCTCAAGAAGGTCCTGGTACGTGCGGGCGGGCGCGACGCGCCCGAGGTTCTGCTGGATGACCGGGCCGTTGGGCGCCGCGGGCGCCGGCGGCGGATCGCCGCGCCCTTCCGGAACGAGGGTGGCCAGAAGCATCTTGGTGCCGGGGATCCACGTCGGGGCCGTGCCGGCGACGAGATTGAGGACCGGCCCGGTCACGCGCCTCGCCTCGGCGCTCTCGAGGTCGGCCGTCCAGAGCTCGACGCCGTCCGATGTCGTGTTGGTGAACGCGATGCTCCTGCTGTCGGGCGACCAGACGACGTTCTCGAACCGCCCGTCGTCCGGCAGACCGGTGACGCGCCGCTCCTCCCCATCCTCGATCCGCACGAACAGGAAGCCGTTGTACGACCAGGTCCTCGTGGGCGCGTTCGTCACGGGACTGAAGCGCATGCCGCCGAGCCGGAGTTCGGGCTCCGCCAGCTCCTCGATGGACGGGTAGCTCGGCCGCTCACGCAGCAGCATCCAGTCCCGGTCCGGCGAGAAGTAGGCGTGCGGCGTCTTCGGAGCGTCGATGATATCGACCAGCTCCTGGGACGGCACGCGGTAGACACTGTCGGTCGGCATCGGCTCGACGGGCTCCGCGAACGCGTGTGCGAACGGTGCGGCCGCCAGGACCGCGGCAACGAGAAGAGAGATCCAGCGCATCGTTCCTTCCCCTTCCGGATGAACCGGGCCGCGTCCGGCGCCCCGGGGCTCAGCTCCCGCCCGACGGAACGGACGCGGCGGCCTTCCTCATGACCTTCCAGATGACACAGCGCGGCCCGCGGTCACCGGGACGCGCCCTCGGTCGTCGATATCTTGATCAGGTTCGTTGTGCCCGGCACATAGAGCGGAAGCCCCGCGGTGATGAGCACGCGGTCGCCGGGCTTGACGAGGCCGCTCTCGAGCGCGAGACCCAGGGCCTCATGCTCGATGTCACCGGCGTCGTCGGCCGGACCGGTCAGAATCGGGACGGCGCCCCACACGAGGGCGAGCCGCCTGACCGTGGCCTCGTCGGGCGTCATCGCGAGGATCGGCTGCTCGGGACGATACTTGGCCACGAGGCGGGTCGTGCTGCCCGACTTCGTGAACGTGATGATCGCGGCCGCGCCGATCTCCTCAGCGATCCGGCAGGCCGAGTGGGCCACCGCCTCGTCGGGACTCATGTCGGAGCCCTCGGCCATTCGCCGCGTCCACGCGGTGTATGGGAAGACGCGCTCCTGCGCGGCGGCGACCTTGCTCAGCACGGCCACCGCGGCCGCGGGATGCGACCCCACAGCAGTCTCCTCGGACAGCATGACGGCGTCGGTTCCGTCCAGGATCGCGTTCGCTACGTCGGAGACCTCGGCGCGCGTCGGCTGGGGGCTCGTTACCATCGAGGTCAGCATCTGGGTCGCCGTGATGACCGGTTTGCCGGCACGGTTCGTCTTCTCGACGATCCGCTTCTGAACTGTCGGCACGTCCTCCACGGGGATCTCGACGCCGAGGTCCCCACGCGCGACCATCACGCCGTCTACAAGCTCGATGATGGCGTCGATGTTGTCGACGGCCTCGTGTTTCTCGATCTTGGCGATGAGCTTCGCCGTCCCCTCGTGGTGGTCGACGAGCTCGCGGGCCTCACGTACATCGTCCGCGGTCCTCACGAACGAGAGCGCGACGTAGTCGACGCCTGCGTCGAGGCCGTACTCGAGATCGGCCCGGTCCTTCTCGGAGAGTATCGGTGCCTGGATCGAGCTGTCGGGCAGGTTGATGCCCTTGTGGGAACTCAGGGGACCGCCGACCACGACCGTTGTCGTGATCTCCTCGCCCGACACGTCCTCGGCCCTGAGCTCGATGGTGCCGTCGGCCAGGAGCAGCCTGTCCCCGGGGCTCACATCCCCGGGAAGCTCCCTGTAGGTCAGCGAGACGGAGCGGTCGTCTCCGGGCACATCGCGCGACGTCAGCACGAAGCGGTCCCCTGACCGGAGGACGACTTGCCCCTCCCTGATCGGTCCGATCCTCGTCTTCGGGCCGGCGAGGTCCTGAAGGACTGCGACGTTCCGGCCGAGGTCGGCCGCGACCGAGCGGACGAGCTCGAGCACCGAGCCGTGGTCCTCCCGCTCCCCGTGTGAGAAGTTGAGCCGCGCGACGTCCATGCCCGCTTCGATCATCGCGGCGATGGTCTCGCGCGACGAGCTGGCCGGCCCCAGGGTACAGACGACCTTCGTGCGCTTCATGGCCTGCCTCCGGACGCAAGTCGGTTGCCGGGCAGCCGGTCGGCCGCCGCGAGAGACCTACTCATCCGGGCGCGGGATCGGCTTGCGGCGCGCCCGTTTCTTCTGCGAGTGCCGGCGCTTCTGTTCGAGGCGGCGCTTGCGCGATGCCTTCGTGGGTTTCGTCGCCTTCCGCTTCTTCCCGGGCCGCGCGGCCTTCCTGATGAGCGCGACCAGTCGTTCGAGGGCGTCCTCGCGGTTCCGGTGCTGCGAGCGGTGCCGTCTGGCCTCGATGATGAGGACGCCGTCGTCGGTCATGCGCTGGCCGGCGAGGGAGCGGAGACGGTCCTTCACGCGGTCGGGCAGCGACCTCGAACCCTCGACGTCCAGACGCAGCTGAACGGCGGACGCAACCTTGTTGACGTTCTGACCGCCCGGGCCCGGGGAGCGGATGAACCGCTCCTCGAGCTCGGACTCGTCCAGGGAGATGCTTCGGGTGATGCGGATCAACGGGCCTCCCGGACGCTACGGCATGCCCGGGGCCTGCGGCGGAGGCGCCGTGCCGGGTGCCTGCGCGCCGCCCCGCGGAGCGCCCATGCCGCCCTGGAGCTCCATCAGCGTCACCTTCTCGTAGCCCTCGGGAACCTCGAACTTCGCGTCGGGCACGTCCATCTCGATGAGCGCGGTCACCTCGGTCTCGGGGCCCTCCTGGCCCTGGCGGAACGGCTGCGTCCGCATCGGATATCCCGACGCCATCCGGCTGAGGTACTCGTCACTCGTCTCGTAGGCGTACTCGCCTGAGAACTGCTTCATCGCGGCTGCGTACTCGGCGAACCGCTTGAGGTCGATCTCATCGGAGACCGGCACGTCGTCGGCCATCCAGACCTTCTCGACGAGCTCGCCGTCGACGAGGATCTGGTACTCCTCGGTCGCGTACCCCGCGATCTCCTCCGCGTTCCCGGTCTTCTCGATCGCGACATCGTGCTCCTCGGCCTCGCCGTCATCCTCGCCGGGGACGAACATCCCCATGCTCTTCATCTGCTCCCGGTACTGGTCGCGCTGGTCCTCCGGCACCTGTGCCAGCATGCCCTCCATGGCGCTCTCCATGGCGGATCTGATGGATGTGACGAGTTCCTCGGGCGTGCCGCTCCAGTAGATCTGGCGCTCGGGGACGAGCATGTAGAGTATGTTGTCCTCGATGTTGAAGATGACCTCCTGGCCGCTCTCTATCTTGATACGGTTCGCGTCGACGAAGATCACGGCCTGTTCGTCCATGCCCGACATCGTCTGCTCGATCTTGAACCCGGCCGTACCGGGCGCGGCGAGCGCGACGAGCAGGGCGAGCGTCAGCAGAAGTGTGCGTCTCATCGTGTGAGCCTCCTCTTCGTAGAACGAGCTTATCGCCGCGTCCGTGCACGCGCGCGGCGCTTCTCCAGTCTCTCCTTCACGGCGTCGCTCTCGAGTTCGCGGAGCGCGTTCGATGCGATCCACCGCGCGCTCTTCGAGTCGATCCAGCCTATCCTCTTCGCGGTGCCGACCGCCTTCCGGTTGAGTCCGATGCTGCGTTTCCCGATCTGTCTCAGGGCCCAGTTCACGGCCTTTCTGACGTACTTCCGCTCGTCTCGTGATGCTCTGACGATGAGCGGAAGCAGTGATTCGAAGTCTCGGTCGCGGGCATCGCGGTCGTGAACGGCCAGCGCCGCCATGAGAACGAACCCGGCGCGCTTCATGAACTCCTCGTCACGCCCTCCAACGCACGTCCCGCTTGCCCTCGGGACACACCCCCGGGTAAGCTCATCGGAGGTTCAAGGACCCGGGAACAAGGGAGCTGTCGTATGAGCCATTATACACATCGAGGCCACTCAGTCATGGTCGCGTTCCTTGCGGCCCTTACCGCAACGTTGTCCGCGAACGCCGCGCCCGCAAGCGAAGGGGGCCCCGTCATCGTCATCGACGGCTCATTCGACGACTGGGAGGCCGTCACGCCCGACTGGACCGACGCGCCGGGAGACGGCGGCGCCTCCGGCATCGACTTCGGCGAGGTGAAGCTCTGGAGCAACGAGGATCGCCTCCACGTCTACTTCGAAACCGGCCGCGAAATCAACCTCCAGGGTACCCGTGATCTCGTCCTGTCGATCGAGCTCGACAACGACGCGACGACGGGACGCGCGCTCAATGGTCTCGGCATCGACTTCGAGTGGCACTTCGGCTCCCGGGAAGGCGTCGTGTTCGGTCCCTCCGGGAAGGAACGGCTCCGGCAGGCGGACGTCGGGCTGCGCCAGGGTCCGACCGTCTCGTCCGATCGTTTCGAGGTGTCGTTCGAGCGCGGTTTCAGGGCCGCGGGGATCCGTGTGCTCGGGCCGGGCACCGTCCGTCTCATCCTCCGGGACGGTGAGGACGGCGATGTCGCTCCGGACCGGTTCGCGGCACTCGACTACACGCTGCGCGAGTCGTCATCGCCGGAGCCCGCCGAGGGTCGGCTCGAGCGCCTCGCGCCCGATCACCTGCGCGTCCTCACGTACAATGTGCTCTTCGATGGGCTCTTCGAGCGACCCGTGCACTTCCGACGGATCCTCTCGGCGATCGAGCCCGACGTCATCTGCTTCCAGGAGGTCTACCGCCACGATGCGGCGGCGCTCGAAGAGACCGTTGCGTCGTTCCTGGGCGGCGGGCCCTGGCACGCCGTCGGCGGGAGCGACTGCTTCATCGTCAGCCGCTACGCGGTGCGCCGCTCGAGGGTCCTCGGGCCGGTGGACGAGAACGTCTGGGCACTCGTCGACCTGCCTGATGAGCGCTACGCCACCGACCTCTCGATCGTGAGCGCGCACCCTCCCTGCTGCGGAAGAACCGACGAGCGGCAGGAGGAGTTCGACGTCATCATGGCGTGGCTGCGGCGGCTGAGACCGGAGCGGGACGAGGTCCGAGATGGTGTGGAGCCGGTTGAGCCGGGCACAACCATCGTCGTCGCCGGCGACATGAACCTCGTCACCGACGCGGCGCAACTGTGGACCCTGCGAGGGGGCGACATCGAGAACGAGAAGCGGCACGGTCCCGACTTCACGCCGGACTGGGACGGGACGGCCCTTGCAGACGCGTTCCCGCTCCATGTGACGGGCCTCGAGGCCTACACCTGGCGGAACGACGAGGACAGCTACGCGCCCGGACGGCTCGACTTCATCATCTACTCCGACAGCGTCGCCGACGCGGGACGCTCGTTCGTGCTCTGGACCCCGGACCTTCCGCGGGAGACGCTCGAGCGCTACGGTCTCCGACCGAACGACACGGCGCTCGCGTCAGACCACCTTCCGGTGGTCTTCGACCTCGTGCTCCCCGCTCCCTGATGACGGGGCACGCGAGGGCGCCGGGGCCGCCGGCACCCCCGGTTTCTTGCCCAGAGGCCCATGCTGTGCTAGAATGTACCCAGGGACCGCCCCGCCCGGGAACCGGTCCCTTTTGTCTGGATAATTGCCGAACAGCGCTTCATTTACTCGGGAGTCGTTCATGAGACGCCATCATATGCCCCGCGCGGTCACCGTGACCCTCCCCGTCCGATGGCCCGTGCTGCTCCGCTGGACGCTCATCCTGTCGGTCGCCGCGGCGCTCGTCCTCTTCACGGGCGACGCCCTGGGCCAGCTCCCCACGGAGTTCGACCTGCGCGACGTCGACGGCGAGAACTACGTCACCTCGGTCAAGAACCAGAGCGGCGGCACGTGCTGGACGTTCGGCGCTATGGCGGCCCTCGAGGGCAATCTCCTCATCACGGGCGCGTGGGCCTCGAACGGTGAGAGCGGGGAGCCCAACCTCGCCGAGTATCATCTCGACTGGTGGAACGGATTCAACGAGCACAACAACGACGACATCTCGCCGCCCTCCGGGTACGGGCTCGAGGTCCACATGGGCGGCGACTACATGGTCACGACGGCCTACCTCTCCCGCGGTGAGGGGGCCGTCAGAAACATCGACGGCCAGTCGTACACCACTCCTCCCGACCGGTGGCTCGAGTCGTACCACATCTACTATCCGAGGCACGTCGAGTGGCACGAGGCCGGAGCCGACCTCTCCTCGATCGACCGCATCAAGCAGGCCGTGATGGACTACGGCGTGATGGGGACGGCGCTCTGCTACGACAGCCAGTTCATGGCCGGCAACACGCACTACCAGCCGCCGTCCTCGGAACTCCAGCCGAACCACGCGGTGGCCATCGTCGGATGGGACGACGACAAGATCACGATCGCGCCGGACAACGGCGCGTGGCTCTGCAAGAACAGCTGGGGCTCGAGCTGGGGTGACATGGGGTACTTCTGGATCTCGTACTACGACAAGTGCGCCGGACAGCACTCCGAAATGGGCGCCGTCAGCTTCTACGACGTCGAGCCGATCGCATACGACCAGATCTACTACCACGACTACCACGGCTGGCGGGACACGATGACCGACGTCGGCGAAGCGATGAATGCGTTCGTCACCGAGGACACCGAGATGCTCCAGGCGGTCAGCTTCTTCACGGCGGCCGACACGGTGGACTACACGGTCACGGTCTACGACGCCTTCGAGGACAGCACGCTCTCGGTTCCGCTGTCGAACGCGTCGGGGACGTTCCAGTACCGCGGGTTCCACACCGTCGAGCTGGACACACCGGTCGAGTTCGAGACCGGTGAGGACTTCTACGTCAAGGTCTCGCTCTCACACGGAGGCCACCCGTTCGACCGCTCGTCCGACGTGCCGGTGCTCCTCGGAGCGAAGTACCGCGTCACAGTCGAGTCGTCCGCGTCAGCCGGGGAGAGCTTCTACCGCTCGAGCGGCCGGTGGCTGGATCTCTACGACTACGACAGCGGCTACTGGTGGGACCACACGGCCAACTTCTGCATCAAGGCCCTGACCATCAAGACCGGCATGACGGTCTGGCCTGACGACGGACTCCGCTCGGAAGGCGGCGCCGGCGGGCCGTTCTCGCCGCCGTCGAAGGACTACGCGTTCACGTGGAAGGGCGCATCGCCGATCGACTACGAGATCCTCGCCGACCCGTGGGTCGACTGGCTGACGCTCTCGGGCAGCCGGAGCGGAACGCTCGCGCCCGGCGACACGGCCGGCGTGACGGTCGAGGTCAACGCCAACGCCGACGCGCTCGCGGAGGGTGTGTATCGCGCGACCGTGATGTTCCGGAACCTCACGAACGGCACCGGTGACGCGACGCGCGACGTCATGCTCGTCGTCGGAGACCCGCAGCAGCAGTATGTGTGGACCCTCGACACCGACCCGGGCTGGACGACCGAGGGCGACTGGGCCTTCGGCACGCCGACGGGCGGCGGCGGCGAATGGGGCTTCCCCGATCCGACGAGCGGCGCGACCGGGTCCAACGTCTACGGCTACAACCTCTCGGGCGACTATCCCAACGACCTCCCACCCCGAAGCCTGACGACGACGGCCATCGACTGCTCCGACTGCTTCGCGACGAGCCTCAAGTTCCAGCGGTGGCTCGGCGTCGAGCACCCGCAGTACGACGAGGCATCGATCTCCGTCAGCGCCGACGGCAGCTCGTGGACGACGGTGTGGCAGAACGACATGGAGATCACCGACTACGGCTGGCAGTCGGTCGAGCTCGACATCTCCTCGGTGGCCGACGGCGAGCCGACCGTCTACGTCCGCTGGACGATGGGCCCGACCGACTCGGGCTGGCAGTACTGCGGGTGGAACATCGACGACATCGAGATCTGGGGCCTGGGTGAGGGTGTCGTGACCGGCATCGACGAACCGGTGGCCGGGCGCACCTTCCGACTGAATGCGCCGACGCCCAATCCGTTCAACCCGCAGACAACGCTGTCGTTCTCGCTCTCGCAGGCCGGTCCGGTCCGACTGACGGTCCACGACCTCTCGGGCCGCGTTGTCGCGACGCTCATCGACGGGTCGCGTGAGGCCGGCGACCACCGCGCGGTCTGGCGCGGACGCGACGACACCGGAGCCGCGGTCGCGTCCGGCGTCTACTTCGCCCGCCTCGAGACCGCCGGCGAGGCCGACATGCGGAAGATGGTGATGTTGAAGTAGATCGCCAAGATACACTCAAGAAGAGACGGCCGTGTTGCGAAGCGAAGCGCCGGGGGCTCCATGCTCCCGGCGCTTCTGCTGCACTCAGTCAGGGGCGATCACCGATACAGCGCCTTGATCGAACCCCAGGACGCCGGCTCGACCGGCGTATAGTGCTGGTTCAGGAAGAGGAGGTTCTGGCCATAGTAGGACTGCTCTATCAGCAGGTCGAGATCCCCATCAGCGTCGATGTCCAGCAGCTCGAGCCCGAACGTCCAGCCCTGGTGCTCGTACTCGACCCCTGTCAGCATCTCCGGACGTTCTTCGAACTGTGGCTCCCCCGGCGTGCCGACGTTCTCCCAGCACTGAGGCCAGGTGTCCGAGGTCACACCAACAGCGTCCATGTCGCCGTCGAGGTCTAGATCACCGAAGCTCGTGAACATCGCGGACCCGTAGTGCAGATCGATATCAGTGAGCCACTCCCAGTCCTCAGACCACTCCGGAGACTGAGGAGTACCTACGTTCCTGTGAAGCAACAGAGCGCTGGTGGACGTGGTCGCAATGATGTCCAGGTCGCCGTCGCAGTCGATGTCGGCGAGCTCAGCCGTGCAATGGTGGGAAGTGAAAACAGAGTCAACAGACGGTGACCACGCGGGCTGCTGAGGCGTGCCCTCGTTGAGCTGGATGAACACGTACTCGTCCCAGTAGGTCTGAATCAGATCCAGGTCGCCGTCACCGTCGAGGTCACCAAGGTCCGCCGACTTGCGGCCTCTGCCGGGTAGCCAGATGCCCTCGAACACACCTGTGTCGAGCTCCCAGACCGGGGC
>WJMD01000186.1 GCA_014728125.1 Candidatus Effluviviaceae Genus V sp. | reverse complement strand
TGGCCGCGTCGACTGCCGCCTGGATCGTGGCGTAGTCGCCGGGGACAGTGATGGTCGCCGCTGACACGGCGCCCGCTGCGAGCGCGAGCACCAGAGCGGCAACAACAACCGGACTCCATCTGCTACACATGCTCTCCACCTCCTGGTCCCGGCCCGGGACCGTCTGCTGGAAGAGTCCTCCCACGAACTCCGCGCAAACCGTGTAGACGACCTCCTTTCCACCCCGCTGTTTCCAGACCCACGTTGACTTGCACCCCAAGTCCGGGTATCTTCCGCAGACGAGAGCGCGCCACGTCCCAACGGGACGCGCGCGTGCCTCGCCCGGGCGGCTGGACTGGCTTCCGACCAATCCTCCAGCCGCCCACTTGTCTTTCTACACACTCTGGCTAGCTTCGGCAGCCCGCGGCGACTGCGGAGACTGTGAGCCTCCGTCAGTTCAAGGCTGAGTACGAGCATAGCGCCTCGCATGCGCTATGTCAACAGGTTGTCTGGCCGAATCTGTGCTAACCGAGGTTTAGCCTTCACCGCAACAGTGATAACGAGCGTTGTACCCCACAACTTTGGCAGTATCGGCACGTTCGACTCCCAGCAAGACCATGGCCCGCCGTCTTCCGGCGGGCCTCGCCCCTCGACTCCGTCCTCAACAACACCCCATCAACCTGCTACGGCATCTCCACTCCCATCCCGAACGACACATCTTCAGCCGCCGCTGAGACGCGCACGCCGAGTTCGCCCCACGACGACAGCGAACGCGTCACCCGGCACCACCAGCTCACCCCCCTCGCCCACGAGGAGAGCCCCCACTCGCCGGGCAGTCCCGGCGTCCATCGGATCGGTGCGGCACCGCCACTGTCTGACAGCACCGCCACACCGACATCCGCGCACCAGTCGCCGACCGCCCCTCTCCACGCGACGTCGAACCCGACGCCGTTCCCGAACGCTCCGGCGGACTGCTCCTCTTCCCAGAGCATCGTTGTGGCCCTCACCGGAAGCCCGGCGACCGACCGGGCGCGGAGCCGCCATCTCCTATGACGGCGCCTCGTGGTCCCCGACGGATCTCCCTGCTCACAGGTCACCCGCTCGCGCACCTCGAGCTCAATGAGGAAACTCCGTTCTCCTCGCCACGAGCATCTGCCCTTCAACGTTCTTCGTCGCCCGGGGAGCGGCTCGTGGTAGGAACGCCAGGGCCGCGTTCGGTACTCACCCTCACATCCGATCGACCACCGCTCGGTCGCTCTGAGGTCGACCGACAGCCAGCCCGCGATGCTGTTCGAGCCCTCGCCTGCTCCCGGAACGCCGCCGCCCGTCGGACTCCAGAACGCCCTTGAGGCGAAGGCGCCCCCGCAGCCCACGCGCAGTGCCTTGTAACGGGTCCGGACCGCCGCGATCCAGGACGTCGCACCACCCTGCGTCCGGGCCAGTTCTCCACCGACCCGCCACCTCCCGTCTGCGTATCGCACGTCGACCGCCCCGACCACCTGTTGATTCCCGGAGAAGGCAAACCGTTGACGTTCGCTGTGGCCTTGCGCGAAGCCGGGATCGAACCGCCCAGAGAGAAGTGACCCACCAAGACGCCAGGCGTCGTTCGCTACCACGACGCGCGCAGCGACGAGTTCCTCGGTCTGTGCTCCGCGCGCCTGCACTTCGCTCTCGGTGGTGTGGAGGCCCGTGGTCCGCCGCGCGGTCACAAGACCATCCACGACGGTCGCATCGAGAGCCGTTCTGCACACGAGCAGCCGGCACTCGACGACGCCCCGCCGGAGGAGCGCCGCGAGACCCCGGCGGGACGACCACTCGGACGCTCCGTCGTACCCCCACACGCGGTCCCGCGCGATCGGGTAGCGGCTTCGTGACGAGAACCCTCCACCTCCCAGCACCAGCCCCTGTCCCCAGGAGCCCTTGATGTCACCGGCGACGAGCTCGGCCGTCGGGCCCCGGTCAGTTCCTGTAGTTGTCCAGCTGACATGCCCGGCGACATGATCGGCCAGGGTGGCCTCATTGGCATCCCGTTCTACCCCGACTCCCCACGTGATGGTCGGGGAAACCGCGCCTCGAACCCTGACGAACGCGCCCGGGTCCCAGGGATTCTCACCGCCGGTCGCCGTACCGACCCGCGCACGGAGCTCGACGGGACGTCGCCGCGCTGTGCGGCCCACCTCGACCACGTCGGGACCAGCCGTCACCGGCGCACGGACACAGACGTATGGACGTATCACCGTCCCGATACCTGAAGGAATGCTCGCCCGCTTCCAGAGCTCGGCGAGGCTTGTCGCCGGCCCGCCGACCTGCACGGCCCGGACGAGCCTCAATGCCTGTGCCGGGCTGAGCCAGGGGATCCGTGCAAGCTCTGCAAGGCCCGCTGCGTTCAAGTCGATCGGGTTCTCGCGCAGTGCCGCAGCGTCACGCAGAAGTGCCTCGATCTCCTCACTGTGGAGCGGCTCGATGTCGCTCGGCAACGAGTCCAGGAGGTCGTCGAACGCATCGCCCGCCTTGCCGCCGGCCGGCCGGAACACGGAGAGCACGACGGCGAGAACGAAGAGCACGACGGAACGGTCAGAGAGTCCACGAACATGTGACAAACGAGCTCCCTCCCAACGCCGGATGCCACTGCCACGCCACATCCACGACGGGCACGAGGCGTCCGGCGCGCCCCACCCCGAGCCCGACAGAGAGAAGCTCCTCGTTCCCGCTTCGGCCTCCGGCCCTCAGCACCACGTGCGGCGTCAGTCCGAGCTCGACGCCCGCATGGAGCACGACGTCGAACCCGTCCTCGATGCGGCACCCCCCGACCACGAGCGAGGAGCCCGTTCCCACCCCCGCCTCAAGCGAGAGAGACTGAGGGGCCTCGATGCCGTCACCCCGTATCCCGAGGAGGTTCGTCACGAGGACGCGCACCCGAAGCAGCCCGACGACCCGACTCTCGACGGACGCATCCACACTGAGTGTTGTCGCGGCACCAGAGTCGCGGGAGGTCAGCTGAAGAACCGAGGCTCGGAGGCCGAGGGCCGGGCCGGTTCCCAACGAACGCACTGACTGGCAGGAGACCGTCCGCTCCGCGAGCGGGCCGTCACCGAGCTGCGAGAGAGCGACGGCCCATTGCCCGCGCGCGTCGAGCCGTTCGACCCGCACGGAGCCGCCTCGGAGGTCCGCCAGGCCGAAGAGCTCGCCGCCGCTGCACGCAACGTTCCACGCCGGACCGTCCGTGTTCCCGGTCGACTCCACGACGCCCCGCGACCACGCTCGGTCCATCGCGAGACCGGCGGCTCTCGCGGTCGGCCAGGGTCTCTCGAACGCCGCCGTCGCCGATCCGGCGAGCACCCCAAGGAGAACGACACCAAGAACGACGCCCCGGCTCATCGCGCGATCCCCACGAGGGCCTTGGCTCGGGAGAGGACCCCCGCTCTCGCGTCGATCGCCTCCAGGTACAGCACGTAGAGACCCGGCGGCAGCGGCCCGTCCGCCGTGAGTCCATCCCAGACGACCTCGTGACGTGAGGCGACCTGCTCGTGGTCGAGCAGTCGCCCTCTGAGCCGACCCCGTATGTCGTAGACTGAGAGCCGCGCCAGTGCCGTCGCGGTCGGAAGCTCGCACGACACGACGGTCCGGTCGTTCCGCCCGTCCCCGTCCGGTGTGAACGGGTTCGGGCTGACCGTGAGCGTCCCCCCGACCGGGAGCGACTCGATAAGAATGCTGTTGGGAAGCCCCGGCGTGGAGCCGGCGGGAGCGACGGAGCTCCCCCAGCTGGCCGGAGACCCGGCGTCGAGGTCGGGACGTGCCTTCTCGAGCGACACGTCCCGGTCGCCTCCCCAACCGCGCTCATAGGCAACGCGGTCGATGGGCGTACCGTACGCGTCGAGGAGCACCACGACGTCCTCGCTCGAGAGCGCCTCCCAGCCGTCGGTCTCCAGCGTCGGTGCGCCGCCCGCATCGACCAGCTCCGGCTCCCTGGCGACGACGAGGAAGGCCCCGGGCTCCAGGGAGAGCCGACCCTGCGGCTCGTCCCGGGCGAGCAGCGTGTGCTCGTCGGCGTCGTCCCCGAGCGACCAGCCCCGCAGGTCGACGGACTCGCCGGCCGTCGCAACCAGCTCCACCCACTCGGTCGACTCTCCCCCGGGTGAGTGCATGATCTCGTTCACGACCAGGAGACCCGCCGGGGCGCCGACCGTCGCCGTCGTGCTCGCGACGTTGTTGGACGGCAGCCCGTCCGAGTCGGTCACAACGGAGACGTCCACGTGGTGGTATCCGGGCGACGGATCGGACCAGACGAGCCGGACGTCGCATGAATCGCGCGGCGCAAGCAAGCAGTCCGAGGTGTGCGCGGCTACGCTTGAGCCGTCGCAGATGAGCGAGACTTCGTACCCGCCCGCGTCGACCGATTCGGCCCCGAGGTTCCTGACGACGACATCGACCGGCATCGGCTCGCCGTCGGGATGAACCACCCGCCGGGCATGGCGGACGGCCACCGCGAGGTCGCGGGTGACGGTGTTCCGAGCCCCCGGGGTCGGGATGCGCCCCACGAAGTCGACGGCGTTGTCGTCGGTGTCCAGACAATCGGGCATGCGTGCGAGCGCCAGTCCGCTGGACACATCACCGGCCGGCGCGCCCTCGCAGTACTCGGAGAAGAGCGGCTCGCCCCACCCGACGCAGTCGACAACACGGTCGCCGTCCGTCAGCCGGCATCCGTCCGGCCCGTTCTGCAGGTCGAGCGGTGTCACGACGTCCGGATGGGGTTCGACATCGCGTTCGCCGATGAGCAGGATGCCACCGGGTTCGATCTCGTCGAGCGGTCCGCCGATCCACTCGACCGTCCAGTCGTCTGGGTGCGCACCGTTGCCCGTCTCGAGCGTCCACTCCGAGACAGCGATGGTCGCGTGTCCGCAGTTCATGATCTCGATGAACTCGAGACCGGTGTCCGAGCCCTCGGGATCGTAGAAGACCTCGTTGATGACCAACTCGGACGCGGACAGGACGGACGTGAAAAGCGCGACGCAGACAAGCGCCGCCATGGTGTGGCGTGACATGGATCAGGTCTCTTCGGGAAGGTCGGGGCGAAGTCGCGCTCGGTCTGTCGAAGGGGGGTGGGGAGAGAGTGTACTCGTTCTGTCGATCGTTGGTTCGGTGCGGCCGCGGGACGCACCCGGGGGAACCGCCTACGGCATGCCCTTCCGGCGCCGGAGCGCCCACTCGATCGAGAGCAGTCCGACGAACGCCGTCAGCAGCCACGGCGTGTCCCACAGTTCGTACTCCTTCGAGCGGCGACGGACGACCCGTTCGAGCGGGAGCTCAGCAGGCAGGTCGTCGAGGGTCTCCGGCGTCACGTAGGCTCCCCCCGTCACCTCGGCCAGTCTCCGGAGGACCGAGGAGCGCCTGCGCACGTCGGCGTCCTCCAGCGCGAACGGCTCGACCTCGAAGGTCCCCTCATCGGTCCCGACGACCTCGCCGTCGATCGACGCGGTCGCTCGGTACGTGTACGCGCCGGGAGGTGGTGCGCTCAACTCTCCCTCGTAGCCGCCGACGACCGGCGTCATGGAGACCTCGGCCAACGGCGCGCCGCCGCCGCGCACGACCTCGAGAGACAGCGTCGCGCCCATCTCGGGCGAGAGATCGGCGCGGTAGACCTGCCCTCTGAAGCGGATCAGACCCCCGACGGGAACGACGTCCGCGTCCGTCGTGACCGCAACCCGCTCGACCTCCCCGCGCGCCGTCAGCCACCTCGCGGCGTTGGAGACGAACGTCGAAAGAAGGTCCTCGCTCTCCCCGGCCATCTTCCAGCGCCAGATGCCCTCCGCAAGCACCGCGAGCGTCTGGCCGCCACTCGGCCCGCCACCGAGCACGATGACCGGGCCGTCGCCCGCCTCGGCCAGGACGACGCCCTCGGGAGCGGCGCGGAACGTCCCGGCGGGGGCCGTCCAGACGGGCGGGAGTCCGGTCCAGGCCAGCACGTTCTCGGAGCGGCCGTTCTCGACACGGAGAATGGGTGACGACTCGCCGTCGGGCGTCAGGGTCACCCGCTCTTCGCGCGGTGCGGCGACCCGTTCGACCGACTCGACGGGCAGGAACGAGGGAAGCGCCCCGGGAGTCCCCTCCGGCAGTCCGAAGACGGCCAGGCCGCCGCCGCGCTCGACCACGAAGGCCCGGAGCCAGTCCTCCGGCACTGCGGGGTCGTCCCAGTCGGGGTCGACGAGCAGGACGAGGTCGTACTCCAGAAGCTCCTCGCGAGAGGCCGGCACCCCGGAGCCGTCCCCGACAACCGCTGTCAGCTCGACGTTGCGGTCGGCCTTGAGCTCCCGTCTGACGAAGGCGAAGTCCCACGCGGGTCGCGAGGCTGCGAGAAGGACCCTGAACCGCCCCTTCAGAGTCGTCGTCAAGACGACCCGTTCGTTGTTTCCCGTCACCGTCTCGCCCGGCGCCTCCGGGACCCGGACGGTGTAGCGGTGCGTCCCCGGTTCCCGCGGCCGGACACGGAAGGTCACCTCCGCCTCCTCGCCCGTACCGGAGAGGGACACCACCTGCGACTCGATGACATCTCCGTCCTCGACGATCTCGACGCTCGTCTCGCTCCCGCCGAAGCCCGCGCTCGTGATGCGCGCGACGACGGGCAACGTCTCGCCCGCGTAAGAGATCCGGTTGGTAAGCACCTCCTCCACGGTGATGTCGACGGGCGGCTCGGGACTGCCGACGCCGAGCACGAAGACGGGCGCGTCCAGACGCGCGCCGGCATCGACCGGGCTCCCGCCGCGGTTGACGGCACCGTCGGTCGCCACGATCACAGCGCCGAGGCCGCCCCGGCCGGGGCCGCGCGCGACCTCCTCGATCGCGTTCTCCAGATCGGTGGCATCGCCGTCGAAGCGCGACACCTCCTCGACTCCGCTCGACCCTTCGTCCAGCGGCCGCACGTCGCCCGAGAACGCGAACGCGGCGACCTCGGCGTCCCGGGCGATGCGCTCGAGAAGCACCTCGCTGACAAGCTCGACGGCCTCGCTTCCGCGCTCGACGCCTCCGGTGCCGTCGGGGACGCTCATACTGCGCGACTCGTCGATCAGGACGGCGACGACGGGCCGCTCGCTCCCAACGGAGGTCAGCGCGACCACGGGCTCGATGAGCGCCGCGAAGAGCAGGATGAGTGCGGCGGCACGAAGCGTCGCGAGCCCGACGCGGAGGCCCCGACCCACCGTGGGCGGCACACGCCGGTAGAACCACACGGCCGCCACAGGGGCGAGGGCCATCAACACGAGGAAGATCCAGGCGCTCTCCTGATTGGCGAAGATCCTCACGACGCAGGCTCCTCGTCGTTGACGTTCACCGACCACTCGCCGTCGCGTTCCTCACAGATGAAGGAGACACTGGCGCCCGGCCTCAGGCGCGCCTCGGCAGTCACGACCGCCCGCCGCTCGGGGTCCCACGGCGGCACCGGAAGCTCGAACCGCACGTCCAGCGGCGGGACGTCGTCGGACGCGGCGAGGGTGTACGTTGCCCGTCCCCGGTCCCGCTCGACCAGGTAGAGCGTCTCGACCGTGCCCCTGCCCAGA
>WJMD01000185.1 GCA_014728125.1 Candidatus Effluviviaceae Genus V sp. | reverse complement strand
GCGAAACCTGGTGGTCGTTCGTCGTTCCTCGAGGAACGGCGCGTCGGTCGAGACGACCGTGCTCCATGACGTGGATCTCGACGTACCGGCCGGGGAGGTGTTCGGCGTCATCGGACCGTCCGGTTCGGGGAAGACGACGCTCCTGCGAGCACTGAACGCGCTCGAGGAGCCGGCCGGTGGCAGCGTGCTCCTGGACGGCGTCGACACGACGGAGATCGAGACGACAGAGCTCAGGCGAAGGGTCGGCATGGTGTTTCAGACCCCCGCGCTCTTCGACGGAACGGTCTTCCAGAACGTCGCCTACGGTCTCAGGCTGGCGGCCGGCGACGAGCGCGCGGTGGCCGACCGCGTGGCCGAGTGTCTCGCGTTCGTCGGGCTGGCCGAGTCGTTCATCGAGCGGGACGCCGCCGAGCTCTCGCAGGGCGAGCAGCAGCGCGTCAGTATTGCTCGGGCGCTCGCGCCCGAGCCCGAGGTCTTCCTCATGGACGAACCGACGTCGGCGCTCGACCCGACCGCGACGGAGAGAGTCCTCGGACTCGTCGGTGCGCTCCGGGACGAGGCGGGGCTGACGGTGGTCTTCGTCACCCATCTGATGGAGCAGGCGCGTCGTGTCTGCGACCGGGCGTTGGTGCTCGTCGAGGGGCGCGGCGTCGAGACCGGTCCGGTGCCGGAGCTCTTCGAGTCGCCGTCCTCGGAGCTCACGCGGCGGTTCATACAGGGGCGGTTCAGTGAAGAGGAACACGAGGAGGTGAGCGCGTGAACGGCTACTTCGAGCTGGCGTGGAGCGACGTCATCATCTCCCTCGTTCTCGTCGGCGCGCTCGCGGCGGTCGCGATCATCGAGAGACTCGGTCTGCTCCGTGACGTGATCGTCGGCACGGTGCGCACCTTCGTTCAGCTCCTGCTGATCGGATACGTCCTCAAGTTCGTCTTCGACCTTTCGCAGTGGTACTGGACCGTCGCAATGCTCGCGGTGATGGTGGGCGTCGCGACACGGACCGCCGCCGCGAGGGACGAGAGAGGGGCGCCGGGGCGCTATCGTGTGGCGGGTGTAGCCATCACGTCCGGCGTCGTCGTCACGATGCTGACCGTCGTCGGAGTCGTCATCAGAGTGAGGCCGTGGTACACGCCTGAGATCGTGGTCCCGATCGCCGGGATGGTCATCGCGGCGACGATGAACGCGGTCGCACTCACGACGACGAGGTTCCGAAGCGAGATGAAGCAGCGCCGCACGACGGTCGACGCCGCGCTCGCGCTGGGAGCGACCGCGACCATCGCGTCGAGGGCGCCGCTCCGGGAAGCCATGCGGGCGGCGCTGATACCGACGGTCAACTCGCTCATGATCGTGGGGCTCGTGCAGCTTCCGGGGATGATGAGCGGGCAGATCATCGCGGGCGTGCTGTCGGTGCAGGCGGTGCGCTATCAGATCGTGGTGATGTACATGATCGCGTGCGGTGCCGGTGTCGGATCGCTCGTCGCCGCGCTGCAGATGCGGCGTCTCTTCTTCACCGAACGCCATCAGATCCGCGGCGAGATGCTGGGATGAGCGGGAGGCGGCACGCGACGGAACCGCTGATCGTCGCCCGCGGCGCGCCGCACGGACCGTCCGAGGAGAGTGCCGGGAATGCCCCTACAGAATGGGCCCGATTTGGCTTGCAGGGCTTCGCGCGCGTCCATATAATGACGGCGGGGGCGGGACGTCTCCGCCGACGGTGTGGTCCGTCCTTCCCTCACAGCATGGCTTTGGCTGTCCCCGCGCAGGAGGTATTCGATGCAGTTCTCCATTGGCCGACAGGATCTTGAGAAGGCGATCCAGAGGGTCCTCGCGGTCGTCTCGCCGAAGACGACGCTGCCGGTGCTCGGCAACTTCCTGGTCGAGGCCGACGAGAAGAAGAAGGCGCTCTCGCTGACGGCGACCGACCTCGACATGACCGTGACGACGACGGTCGGGGCGACGATCGAGACCGGCGGGTCGGTGACGCTCCCGGCGAAGAAGGTCTCCGAGATCGTGCGCGAGCTCAAGGACGCAGAGGTCTCTGTCAGCGCCGAGGGAGAAGAGGTCGCGATCACGTCGGGGAAGTCGAACTTCAAGATCGTCGGCATCCCCGCCGAGGAGTTCCCCACGCTGCCGAAGAGCGATGCCGGGAACGCGTTCCCCGTCGACTCGGAGCGCGTGGCGCGGATGGTCGACAAGGTGAGCTTCTGCACGTCAAAGGACGAGACGAGGCCGTCGCTGAACGGTGCGTACTGGGAGTTCGAGAAGGACGGCACGACGATGACGGCCACGGACGGCCATCGTCTCGCGACGTTCACCTCGAAGGGCGACTTCGGCAAGCTCGCCGGCAAGAGCATGATCGTGCCTCCCAAGGCCCTGTCGCACACGGTCCGCATCATTGGTTCCGAGACCGAGGGGACGGTCAAGGTGGCGGTGGCCGACAACCACGTCGCCTTCTTCGTCGGGACGACCACGATCAACTCGCGGCTTCTCGAGGGTCCGTTCCCGAACTACCGGCAGGTGATCCCGAAGGACAACGACAAGGAACTCATCGTCGACCGGGAGACGCTGGCGAGCGCGGTGCGCCGCGTCGCGGTCCTGGCCGACGCGCTGACGCATCAGGTGCGGCTGGCGCTCGGCAAGAAGAAGATCGAGCTGGTCGTCTCGACCCCTGACGTCGGCGAGGCGCGGGAAGAGGTCGCCGCCGCGTTCGGCGGCGACAAGATGGAAGTGGGCTACAACGCGAACTACCTTCTCGACGTCCTCAAGCATATCGACACCGACGAGGTTCGGTTCATGCTCGGGAGTCCCGTCGGCGCGGCCGTCGTCAGCGGCGTCGACGCGGAGGACGACGAAGACTACACGTGTCTTCTCATGCCGCTTCGTCTCTCGTCGTGACATCAGAGAGGCGTGTGTGGCTCAGCCGTCTCAGGCTGGAGAACTTCCGGAACTACGAGTCCCTGGAGCTTGAGCTCGAGAACGGGCTCAACTTCTTTCATGGTCCGAACGGCTCCGGGAAGACGAGTCTGCTGGAGGCCGTCTCCTACCTGGCCGTCGCGCGGTCGCTCCGCGGGGCGAACGACGGCGAGGTCGTCCGCTGGGGCGAGTCCGGCTTCGGTGTCGGCGGCCGCGTCGAGACGGGCGACGGTTCGACCAACGTCGTCGTCAGGTACGCCCGCGGCGGTCGGAAGGAGGCGACGGTTGACGGCGACGAGCTCACCAGACTCTCCGAGCTCGTGGGGTCGCTGAGGGTCGCCTGGTTCTGCCCCGAGGACACGTGGATCACGAAGGGCGGACCGGCCGAGCGCAGACGCCTCATCGACGTGGCGCTCTGCCAGATCGACCGGAGTTACCTCTCCGCGCTCGTCGAGTATCGCCGCGCCCTCAGGCAGCGCAACGAGGCGCTCTCGGCGTGGACTCCGGACGAGGAGAGCGATCGCCTCGTGGCCGTCTGGACGCAGCGCCTCGTTGAGAGCGGAAGCAGGGTCGTCGGCGCGCGCCTGCGGTTCCTCCCGCTCTACAGGAAGGCGGTGAAGGCGGCGCACGCCGCGATCGCGGAGGACGAGGGGATCGATCTCGTCTACCGCGGCTCGTTCCCGGCGGGGGACGAGGAGGGCGGCGCCAGCGACGAGAACGTGAAGCGGCGGTTCAACGAGGCGCTCTCGCGCGCCGCCTCCGACGAACGGCGGCGCGGGTTCACGCTCGTCGGGCCGCATCGCGACGACGTCGAGGTCCGCGTCGGCGGGCGGCCGCTCCGGACCTTTGGGTCGCAGGGGCAGCACAGGACCGCCGCCATCGCTCTCAAACTGGGGGAGGCCGCGGTCCTCGACGAGGACGGTCGCGGAGTCGTCGTGCTCCTGGACGACATCCTGTCGGAGCTCGACGACCGGCGAGGCGGGAGCCTGGTCGATCTCGTGGGTCGCTACGGACAGGCGCTCGTCACGTCGACCCGACCGGCGCCGCCGGGGTTCCTGACGGGGGCGGCGAGCGCGGAGTTCGCTGTCGGCGGAGGCGAGGTGACGAGGACATGAGAGGCGTCGAGCCGATCAGCAGGATCCTCAAGGGAGTCATCGAGGATCTCGGTGTCGCCGGGAGGCTCGCTGAGCAGCGGGCGGTCGTCGAGTGGCCCGAGATCGTCGGACCGAAGGTCGCGGAGCACAGCCGCGCGCTGCGGATCGAGAGAGGCCGGCTCGTCGTCGAGGTGCCGAGCGCGGTCTGGGCGCAGGAGCTGTCGCTGATGCGACGAACGATACAACAGAAGATCAACAGACGTCTGGGCAGCCGGACGGTCGAGACACTGCAGTTCGTTGTTGGAGGAAAGGGATCGCATGACCCCTCCGATTCGGACGGGCGAGAAGACTGAGAACATGGCAGACAAAAAGCGAAAGAAGCGGGACGAGGACAAGAAGAAGCCGAAGCGGGCCCCGAAGAAGGGCGCGTCGTCCTCGAAGAGCGCGTCGGGGAAGAAGTCCGCGAAGAAGAAGCCGCCGGGCGGTAAGAAGTCGGCCGGCAGTGCGGGCGCTTCGAAGAAGCGAGCGGGCAAGGGCAAGGGTTCCCCGAAGAAGCCGCCGAAGAAGAAGTCCGCCCCGAAGAAGGGGAAGGCCTCCGGCGGCACGAGCCGGTCGAAGAAGGCGCCGACGAAGAGATCCTCGACCGCGAAGAAGGCCGGGACGCTCGACAAACAGATCGTCGAGGAGTTCCCGCTCGAGAGCGTCGCCGACGTCAAGAAGGGCGAGTACGACGCCAAGCACATCCAGGTCCTCAAGGGACTCGAGGCCGTCCGGAAGCGCCCGGCGATGTACATCGGCGACACGGGACGGCGCGGACTCCATCATCTTGTCTACGAGGTCGTCGACAACTCGATCGACGAGGCGATGGCGGGCTACTGCGACAAGATCGTCGTCAAGATCCACAAGGACGGCAGCGTCTCCGTCGTCGACAACGGCCGGGGCATTCCGGTCGACAAGCACCCCACCCAGAAGAAGTCGGCGCTCGAGGTCGTCATGACCGTCCTCCATGCCGGCGGGAAGTTCGACAAGCAGACCTACAAGGTCTCGGGCGGGCTGCACGGAGTCGGCGTCTCGGTGGTCAACGCCCTCTCCGAGTGGTGCAAGGTGGAGGTGTCGCGGGACGGGACGGTCTACGCCCAGAGCTACGCGCGCGGCATACCGGAGCAGAAGGTCAAGAAGGTCGGGAAGCGGAAGAAGAGCGGGACGACGACGACCTTCTACCCCGACCCGGAGGTCTTCGATGACATCGACTTCGACTTCGAGACGATCGCCTCGCGCTGCCGGGAGCTTGCCTTCCTGAACGCCGGGCTCGCCATCGAGGTTCTCGACGAGCGGGACGGCTCGAAGGAGGAGTTCAAGTTCAAGGGAGGCCTCCGCGAGTTCGTGAAGTTCATCAACGAGCGCACCTCGACGCTTCACAAGAAGGTCGTTCACTTCGAGCGGGAGCGTGACGAGACGGCCGTCGAGGTGGCTTTCCAGTACAACGACAGTTACCGCGCGAACATCTACTCGTACGCGAACAACATCAACACGATCGAGGGCGGCACGCACCTGACGGGTTTCAAGCAGGCGCTGACGCGGACGATCAACTCGTACGGCGACAAGAACAACCTGCTGGGGAAGGGCGGCAACGTCTCCGGAGACGATTGCCTCGAGGGCATCGCGGCAGTCGTCAGCGTCAAGGTCAAGGAGCCGCAGTTCGAGGGCCAGACGAAGACCAAGCTCGGCAACTCCGAGATCAAGGGCATCGTCTCGTCGATCGTCCAGGAGGGCCTGCAGGAGTTCTTCGAGGAGACCCCGTCGGTCGCCAAGAAGATCGTCTCGAAGGCGGTCTCGGCGTCGCAGGCGCGGACGGCCGCGCGGAAAGCCCGCGACCTCGCGCGGCGGAAATCGGCCCTCGAGAGCGGGTCGCTCCCCGGCAAGCTCGCCGACTGCTCGATCACCGACCCCGACCTTTGCGAGCTCTACATCGTGGAGGGGGACTCGGCGGGCGGCTCGGCGAAAATGGGGCGCGACCGCAGGTTCCAGGCCATCCTGCCGCTTCGCGGCAAGGTCCTGAACGTCTTCAAGGCGCGACTCGACAAGGTGTTCCAGAACAAGGAGATCGGGACCATCATCACCGCCCTCGGTGCGGGCGTCGGCGGCGTGGGTGCGAGCGCCGCGGACGATGACGACGAGAACGGCGGGCTCGACCTGTCGAAGCTCCGGTACGGCAAGACGATCATCATGACGGACGCCGACATCGATGGCGCCCACATCAGGACGCTCCTTCTCACGTTCTTCTACCGGTTCATGCCCGAGCTCATCGACGGCGGACATCTCTACATCGCGCAGCCGCCGCTCTACCGCGTGAAGAGGGGCAAGAGTGAGCAGTATGCCTACGACGACAGGGAGCTCAAGAAGGTCGTCGAGAGGCTCGGCAAGGACGGGGTGTCGATCCAGCGGTTCAAGGGTCTGGGTGAGATGAATCCGGACCAGCTGTGGTCGACCACGATGGATCCCGAACGCCGCGTCATGCTCCAAGTGACCATCGAGAGCGCCGCCGAGGCCGACCATATCTTCAGCATCCTCATGGGCGACGCGGTCGAGCCGAGACGCAAGTTCATCCAGACGCACGCCAAGCAGGTGCGGAACCTCGACGTGTAACGAAACCACGATCTGGAACGGGACGGATAGAGCCACATGCCAGAAGCACAGAAGATCCTGCCGGTCGTCGTCGAAGACGAGATGAAGAAGTCGTACATCGACTACGCGATGAGCGTGATCGTGTCGCGCGCTCTGCCGGACGTCCGGGACGGGCTGAAGCCGGTGCAGCGCCGCATTCTCGTCGCGATGGACGAACTCGGTCTCGCCCACAACAAGGGCTTCCGGAAGTCCGCGAAGATCACCGGCGACGTCAACGGCAACTACCACCCGCACGGCACGAACGCCATCTACGACGCCATGGTCCGGATGGCGCAGGACTTCTCGCTCAGGTATCCGCTCGTCGACGGCCAGGGGAACTTCGGCTCGATCGACGGGGACTCCGCGGCGGCCGAGCGGTACACCGAGGCGCGGATGACGCGCATCTCGGAGGACCTCCTCGACGACATAAAGAAGGACACGGTCGAGTTCGTCCCGAACTACGACGAGACGCGGGAGGAGCCGACCGTCCTACCGGCCAAACTGCCGAACCTCCTCATGAACGGAGCGTCCGGCATCGCCGTCGGCATGGCGACGAACATCCCGCCGCACAACCTGAACGAGCTTGTCGAGGGGATCATCACCGTCATCGACGATCCCGATACCTCCGACGAGGAGCTTCTGAAGATCGTGTCGGGACCCGACTTCCCGACGGGCGGCATCATCTTCGGGAGGAGCGGCATCCGGGACGCGTATCTCACGGGCCGAGGACGGATCGTTGTCCGCGCCCGGGCGAACGCCGAGGTCCACCAGAACGGGGCCGAGTGCATCGTCATCACCGAGATACCGTTCATGGTCAACAAGGCGAACCTCATCGAGGCGATCGCCGACCTCGTCCGGTCCGGCAAGATCACAGGCATCCGCGACATCCGCGACGAGTCAGACCGCGACGGCATCCGCGTGGTCATCGACCTCAAGCGCGACGCCCAGGCCGCCGTCATCCTCAACCAGCTCTACAAGCGCACGCAGATGCAGACGACCTTCGGGGCCATCCTGCTCGCGCTCGACGACGGGGTGCCGAAGGTCCTGACGCTCAAGCAGATGATCGAGCGGTTCATCGCTCATCGCGAGGACGTCGTCGTCAGAAGGACGAAGTTCGACCTCGCGAAGGCCGAGGCACGTGCCCACATCCTCGAGGGACTCAAGAAGGCGCTCGACCACATCGATGAGATCGTCCAGCTGATCAAGAAGGCGAAGGACGTCGACCAGGCCAGGAAGCAGCTCATCAAGCGCTTCAAGCTCTCGGAGGTTCAGGCGCAGGCGATCCTCGACATGCGCCTCCAGCGACTGACCGGCCTCCAGCGGAAGAAGATCGAGGACGAGTACAAGGAGGTCATCAAGCTCATCGCCTATCTGAAGGGCATCCTCGAGAGCCGGGGGAAGGTCCTCGCTCTCATCAAGGACGAGCTCACGGCAGGCGTCGAGGCGTACGGCGACGAGCGCCGGACCGAGATCATCGAGGCGACGACCGACTTCGCCATCGAGGACCTGATCGCCGAGGAGGACATGGCGATCACGATCACGCACACCGGCTACATCAAGCGGCTCCCGGTCGGAACCTACCGCCGGCAGCGCCGCGGCGGACGGGGCGTCACGGGCATGTCGACGAAGGACGACGACTTCGTCGAGCACATGTTCATCGCCTCGACCCACGACTACATTCTGTTCTTCACCCAGACCGGGCAGTGCCACTGGCTGCGCGTGCACGAGATCCCGCAGGCGGGACGGGCGGCACGAGGCAAGGCGATCGTCAACATCCTCCAGCTCAACCCCGGCGAGTGCATTGCGACGTTCGTCACGGCCCGCGAGTTCGACGACGACCACTACATCGTCATGGCCTCGCGGCAGGGCACCGTGAAGAAGACGGTCCTCTCGGCGTTCGGCCACCCCAGGAAGGGCGGCATCCGCGCGATGGGCGTCACGGACGGCGACGAACTCATCGACGCGGCCATCACCGACGGCAACTGCGACATCTTCCTCGCCAAGAGCAAGGGGAAGGCCATCCGCTTCCACGAGAGCGACGTCCGGGAGATGGGACGAACCGCCCGCGGCGTGCGCGGGACCCAGCTCCAGAAAGGCGACGAGGTCATCGGGATGGCTGCCGTCGTCGGCGAGGAGGGGACGGTGCTCTCCGTCACCGAAAACGGGTACGGGAAGCGCACGAAGATCTCCGACTATCGCGTCATCAAGCGCGGGGGCAAGGGTGTCATCTCGATCAAGGCCAGCAAGCGCAACGGCGATGTGGTGGCCGTCCGCGTCGTGAGCGACACCGACGAGGTGATGATCATGACCCGCAAGGGCGTCATGATCCGCCTTCCCGTCAAGGGTATCTCGATCATCGGACGCAACACGCAGGGCGTGCGTGTCATCAACCTCGGGAAGGACGATCGTGTGGTTGACATAGCGCGCGTCGTGTCGGAAGAGTAGAGAGACGATCCTCTCGGGTCCGGCGGTCCCGGCCAGAAAGCG
>WJMD01000184.1 GCA_014728125.1 Candidatus Effluviviaceae Genus V sp. | reverse complement strand
CGGGTGACGCCGATGGCGTAGGTGTTGTTGAAGCCGAGCGGAGGGCTGATCGCGACGCCGAACCGGGCGAGGACGCTCTCGAGCGTCGCGCCGGGCGCCACCTCGACCCCGTGCAGGATCTCCTCGCGGATCGTGCCTGTGTACTCAGGGTAGGCATCGATCTCGCCGGCGACCAGGGCGTTCCAGAGAATGCGGGTCCCGCCGAGCTCGCGCAGATGGTTCACGACGAGCCCCTCGTCGCGTCCAAGGTGAGCGAGAACCTCCCCCAGGATGACGTTCTCCGTGAACTTCTTGGAGCCGACTGTGATGGCCACAGGCTCCTGCGCCGCGGCAGTGCAGAAGAAGAGAGAAGTTGCGACGAATGCGAGCAGGAGGCGTCTCATCGCGACACCTCCTCGAGCGGGCTCCGCTGCGCGCTGATGAATCTCGTGACGAACGGGTCGTCCGGCCGCTCAACGAGATCCTCGAGCGTGCCCGACTGAACGATGCGCCCGTCGCGCATGATGACGATCGAGTCGCCGAAGAAGGCGGCTTCCCCCATGTCGTGGGTGACCATGACGACCGTCTTCCCGAGGTCAGTGAAGATCTCGCGGAGGTCGGTCTGGAGGTCGGCCCTGATCATGGGATCGAGCGCCCCCAGCGGCTCGTCCAGCAGGAGCAGCTCGGGATCCAGCATGAGCGCCCGCATGAGGCTGACGCGCTGCCGCTGCCCGCCGGAGAGCTGGATGGGATACCGAGACATCAGCTGGGCGGGCATGTGGGTCAGCGCACAGAGCTCTTCGACCCTCTCGTCCATCCGCTTCCGCCGCCAGCCCCAGGTTTCCGCGGCGAGCGTGACGTTCCCCCGAGCCGTCAGGTGGGGAAAGAGCCCGCCCTCCTGGATGACATAGCCGATGGAACGCCGCTCCTCGAGCATTTTCTCGGGATGAAGCACCCGGCCGTCGAGCTCCACCTCGCCCGAGTCGGGAGGGACGAGACCTACGATGATGCGGAGCAGCGTGGACTTCCCGCAGCCGGACGGGCCGATGAGCACGGTGGTCGTGTTCGTCGGGAACTCAAGAGAGAGCTCTCGGAGCGCTGTCTGGCCGCCGAAACGCTTAGATATGCCGGTGAGCCTGAGCATGGGCCAGTATACGCGAGGCCCGCACCCGTGTCCACCTGATGGGGACCGACGAGGCGCACGGTACGCTGTCCGCAACAGCGTCTTGTCCGGCCCGGAACGCCGCGAGACCCTGTTATCTGTACTCGGGGTTCGGATGGTCGAACCGGCAGCCGGCCTCCCAGGCGCTCCGCTGGTTGCCGTGGGCAGGGATGCCGCCGGCGTCCTTCAGCAGCCGGGCCAGATGGAGCAGGTTCCAGGTCATGAAGGTCGTGTTGCGCTGCGTGAAATCGTTCTGCGGTCCGCCCGAGCCTTCGTCGGCGTACGATGGGCCCGGACCGACCTCGCCGATCCATCCGGCGTCCGCCTGCGGCGGGATGCAGTAGCCGAGATGCTGCAGAGCGTAGAGCACCGCCATCCCGCAGTGCTTCACCCCGTCCTCGTTCCCTGTGACGATGCACCCCCCAACGCGGCCGTAATAGACGTACTGTCCCTGATCGTTGAGCTTCCCGGACTCGCTGTAGAGCCGCTCGATGAGGCGTCTGCACACCGAGCTTTCCTCTCCCAGCCAGATCGGCGTGCCTACGACGAGGATATCCGCGGCCATCACCTTCTCGAAGAGCTTCGGCCAGTCATCACGGTCGAACCCGTGCTCGGTCATGTCCGGATAGACGCCGGGGGCCAGCACGTGGTCGACGGGTCGCACGATCTCGGTCTCGACCCCGTTCGCCTCCATGATGGCCGTCGAGATACCGATCAGCGCCTCTGTGTGGGACATCACCCCGGTCGGCTTGAGCGTGCAGTTCAGGAAGAGGGCAGTGAGACCGGTGAAATCGAAGTCGTGGCTCCCGCAGAGTTCGAGCTGCTGCTTCGATAGTGTCGTCATGGACGGCTCCCTCGTGTGGGTTCAGGCGGGTCGGCTCGGTGGCGGCTCAGCGTAGCAGAGTGACGCTCAACGTACCAACATGAACGATACTGGCTCCGGTCGGATGCGGGTGGCCGTGGGTTCCTGTCCGAGGTTCCCGTGGCGGGCCTCACAGCCGGGTCCTCGCAAACACTGTCGACAGAGAACGCGTGCGGCCCGTACACTCAAGGAGGATCTGCATGTCCACCTGTCCAGGGTGAGGTAGATGATGCGTACTGTACTGTTCCTCTCAAGCCTGCTTCTGATCGCTGTCGCCTGTGTCCCCTCTGTCGCCTGCACGTCGTTCGTCATGGACGGCCCCGAAGGCCCCATCTTCGGGACGAACCTGGACCTCTTCATTCCAGGTGACGGCCTCATCCTCGTGAACCTCCGGGGCGTCCACAAGGCCACCTACCAGACGGGGACAACGGGTGAACGCCACAACTGGAGGAGCGAGTACGGAAGCGTCACGTTCAACCTCGCCGGCAACGAGTTCGCGTGGGGCGGCATGAACGAGGCAGGGCTCGTCGTGAGCTCGATGGAGCTCCGGGCGGGTGAGTATCCGGAGCCGGACGAACGGCCCGCCTTCTTCGACGGGAACTGGACGCAGTACGTGCTCGACATGTGCGCGACCGTCGACGAGGCCGCGGCCTCCCTCACGAACCTCGCCGTCCGCGACGGGAACTACACGAGCCACTATCTGGTGGCCGACGCCGACGGCGATGCCATCGCCGTCGAGTTCCTGGATGGCGAGCAGGTCGTTCACTCAGGTGAGGCCATGCGCGTCAAGGCGATGGCGAACATACGCTACGAGAGAGGCCTCTACGCGCACGAACACGGCGGAAGGAAGTGGTGGTGGTCGAACCCCGGGCAGTCCTCGGAGCGGGTCTCCGCATGCCAGCGTCGCGCCGAGGCCTTCGACGCGGCGCGTGACACGAGCGCCGTGGACTACGCGTTCGGGACGCTTCTCTACTACGTCGCGGCGCCGAACACGCGCTGGAGCATCGTGTTCGATGTTCCGAGTCGCGTGATCCACTACAGAACCGACCAGAGCCCCATCCACAAGAGCATCTCGTTCGAGAACCTCGATTTCACCTGCGGGGCCGGGAAGCGGATGCTCGATGTCAACACGCGACACGAAGGACCTGTCGACGGACGCTTCGTACCCTACGTTCCCGCAGTGAACCAGAACGTCTTCCAGACATTCTGCGAGAGGTACGGCATCAACGTCTCGGACGAGGATGCCAGGGACCTGATGGGATTCTACGACGCCTTCACCTGCACGCCCTGAGACCCCGCAAGCCGCGCCTCCCGGCCGGATGAATCGTGCTCAGCCCCCGTGAATCGAAAGAAGAGAGGCGGGTCGGATGCGCCGCCCTCGCCTTTGCTGAAGGAACCGACAGGGGGAAACCGTGAACCGATCTCTGACAATGAGACTTCTGGTGACTGCGCTCTTCCTTTCGGCGGTCACGGGGCTGCGGCCCGCGAGAGCCGAGACGCTTCTGCAGGCGACGCTCGACGGGTCACAGGTCGCCCCGCCCTCCGACTCGGACGCGACGGGAACGGCAACGCTGATCCTGAACGACGCGCAGACCCAGGTCGAGTACGTGGTCATGTACGCCGGCCTGGAGGGCGAGGAGACCGACGCGCACTTTCACCAGGGAGGACCGGGCGAGGACGGTCCGATCCTGCACCATCTGCCCCTCGGAAGCCCGAAGTTCGGAACCTGGGACGTCGACGCCCACGAGGTGGGCTATCTGCTCAACGGCATGGTGTACGTCAACATCCATACGACGACGCACGTGAGCGGCGAGATCCGTGGTGACATCACGGAGTCGACGGCCGGTCTGACGCTCGGCGCCGTCGACACCAGCTGGGGCAGGATCAAAGCGCTCTTCAATGAGGACTGAGACGGGGCACCGCGCCTACGGCATGTATCCCAGCGAGCGCAGCTCCTCCTCGAGCTCCTCGCTCACCTCGATGTCGATGGCGGTTCCACCGGGCGTCGGCAGCAGGGCCTTCAGTTTCGCGCCGAGTTCCCTCCCCTTCGACTCCAGGTCGACCCTCTCGTCCGGGTCGGTCGCAAGGTCCTCGAGAACGTGACTGCCGTCGCTCCCGATCGTAAGTCGCAGGTTGCCGACGCGGACGGTCTGATAGGCGGTCCTGTACGATGATCCATCGAGCTCGGGGTTCATCCCCTGAAGTCGCTCGATGAGGGCCGGGCGTCCGCCCGCGTACTCGGCGATGAGAGGCCGGTCGCTCGGAGCCGGCGCACCGAGGAGCGACCTGGCGTGCGGCCGGTCTCCCGGGAGCTCGACGCCGGCGAGCTCGAGCACGGTCGGGTAGAGGTCGGTCAACATCACCGGGTCGTTCCGCATCCCCGCCTCGAGCCTACCCGGTGCTCGG
>WJMD01000183.1 GCA_014728125.1 Candidatus Effluviviaceae Genus V sp. | reverse complement strand
GGGCTACGAGGAGTTCTACCAGCGCGCCGCCGAGGAGGACGACGTCCTGTACGTGCGGGGCAAGGTTTCGAAGATCTTCGAGGAGGACGGGAAGGTCTACCTCTGGGGCGTCGACACGCTGACGGGCAAGAAGGTCGAGATCGCCGCGGACATGGTCGTGCTCGGTCTCGGGATGGTCCCGAGCGCCACGGCGCGGGAGCTGGCGAACAAGCTCAAGATCCACACGAATGAGTGGGGTTTCCTCTCGGA
The DNA here is from genome assembly GCA_014728125.1 of Candidatus Effluviviaceae Genus V sp. NCBI lineage: Bacteria > Candidatus Effluviviacota > Candidatus Effluviviaceae > Candidatus Effluviviaceae Genus V sp. Next base: position 38,026 of record WJMD01000183.1, on the reverse strand, counting down.
GGCCCATCCCAAGCTCCGTCCGGTCGAGAGCCTGGCGCCCGGCTTCTATCTTGCCGGCGCGGCGCAGGGGCCGAAGGACATCCCCGAGGCCGTGTCCCAGGCGTCCGGCGCGGCGAGCAAGGTGGCCGCGCTCTTCGCCGAGGAGGAGTACCACCGCGAGCCGATCATCGCCGTCATTGACGAGGACACCTGTGCCGGCTGCCGGGTCTGCGTCTCGGTCTGTCCATACGACGCCGCCGAGTTCGACGATGAGAAACAGGTCGCGCGGATACAGGAGGCGATCTGTGAGGGATGCGGCGCCTGCATCGCGGCCTGCCCGTCAGGGTCGGCCACGCAGAGAAATCTGACCGACAACCAGATCTACAGGATGGTCACGGCGGCCCTGGAGGACTAGACATGTTCGAGCCGAGAATCGTCTGCTTCTTCTGCAAGTGGTGCACGTACGCCGGAGCAGACCTCGCCGGGACGTCGAGGAAGCAGTATCCGCCCAACGGCGTGGTGGTGCGGGTCAACTGCAGCGGCAGGATCGACCCCCAGCATGTCCTGTGGGCGTTCCGCGAGGGGGCCGACGCGGTCCTCGTCGGCGGGTGCCATCCCGGCGACTGCCACTACCAGGACGGCAACTACAAGACGATGCGGAGGATCTCTCTCCTCAAGCGGATGCTCGAGGACTTCGGCATCGAGCCGGACCGGCTGAGGCTCGAGTGGATCTCGGCCGCCGAGGGCGACAAGCTCGTCCGTGTCATGAACGACTTCGTGAAGGACGTGAAGGAGCTCGGGCCGCTCACGCTCGACGACCGACCGCTGCCGAAGGACCGGGAGTTCGAGTCACCCCACGCTGCCGCGGGGACGTCGTCGGATGCGAAGAAGCCGAAGAAGAAGTCGGCGAAGGCGTCGGGCTCGAAGAAGCCTGGAAAGAAGGCCGGCTCGAAGAAGAGGCCGGCGAAGAAGTCCACCGGGAAGAAGCGCGCGAAGGCGAAGCGATAGGAGCGCCGCGGGTCGCGGCCGGTGAGCCGCGGCCGACGCCAAGGGAGGGACCGACACGATGGCAGATGAGATGGTCACCATCTACGTGATGGGAAAGCAGTACGAGGTTCCCGCGAACCTCACCATCATGAAGGCCATGGAGTACGCGGGATACAGACTCGTGCGGGGGTGCGGCTGCAGGGGAGCGTTCTGCGGGGCCTGCGGCACCGTCTACCGCACCAGGGACGACTACCGGCTCAAGGTGGGGCTCGCGTGCCAGGAGGTGGTCCAGGACGGGATGTACCTCACGGAGCTGCCGTTCTATCCCGGCAACAAGGCGAGCTACGACATCGAGGACCTCGAGGCCAACGCCGAGACGGTATTGAAGCTCTATCCCGAGGTCTACCGCTGCCTGGCCTGCAACGCCTGCACGAAGGCCTGTCCTCAGGACATCGAGGTCATGGAGTACATCCAGACGGCCCTCCGCGGCGACATCGCCAAGACGGCCGATCTCTCGTTCGACTGCATTCTGTGCGGCCTGTGCGCATCGCGGTGCCCCGCCGAGATCGTCCAGTACAACGTGGGGCTCCTGGCGCGAAGGCTCTACTCGAGATACGTCGCCGAGAAGTCGAAGCATCTCGAGAAGCGTGTCGGCGAGCTCGAGAAGGGCAAGTACAAGAAGGAGATCGTCAAGCTCAAGAAGATGAAGACGAAGGAGCTCAAGGAGCTCTACAACAACAGGGACATGGAGCCCCGGTAGCGGAGGAGGCGAACCGAAGTGTATCCGGAGAGCATGCACGAATCGATCAAGCGTCTCGAGGCGACCCGGGAGCACCGGCTCACGGAGGAGATCCCTCTGATGTCGCCCGAGGAGCGCCAGAAGCTCCTCGAGGGGTATCACCCGGACTATCGGGATGAGGTGTTCGCAGAGATCAAGGTGGGGCCGTCGAAGGGCGAGAGGACTCCGAAGGAGTACGCGAGCGTCTTCGAGGCTTACAGCGTCATCGACCCGAAGAAACTCGACCTCACGGAGGTCGACTACGATGTCGACGTTCTCGTGGTCGGCGGAGGCGGCGCCGGCGCCGCCGCCGCGCTCGTCGCGCAGGAACAGGGCGCGGACGTGCTGCTCGTCACCAAGCTCAGACTCGGTGACTCGAACACCGTCATGGCGCAGGGCGGCATCCAGGGCGCCGACAAGGAGAACGACTCGCCGGCCACGCACTACCTCGACGTCATGGGCGGCGGGCACTACAAAAACGACCCCGACCTCGTCGAGGCGCTCGTGATGGACGCGCCGCCGGTTCTCTCCTGGCTCGAGGAGCTGGGCGTCATGTTCGACAAGGACCCGGATGGGACGATGGTCACGATCCACGGCGGAGGGACGTCGCGGAAGAGGATGCACGCCTGCCGCGACTACACCGGCGGCGAGATCATGAAGACGCTGAAGGACGAGGTCCAGAACCGCGAGGTCCCGATCATGGAGTTCGCGGCCGCTTACGAGCTTCTCACCGACGGCAGGAAGGTCACGGGCGCGGTCCTCTATAATATGGAGACCGAGGAGTTCGTCATCGTCAAGGCCAAGACCGTCATCCTCGCCACCGGCGGCGGCGGGCGGCTTCACGTCATGGGCTTCCCCACGTCGAACCACTACGGCGCCACGGCCGACGGTCTCGTGCTGGGCTACCGCGCCGGCGCGCCGCTCGCGTTCCTCGATACCATCCAGTATCACCCGACGGGGGCGGCGTTCCCCGAGCAGCTTCTGGGGCTTCTCGTCACCGAGAAGACCAGGAGCATCGGCGGGCAGATCGTCAACGCCGAGGGGAACCGCTTCGTCTACGAGCTCGAGACGCGCGACGTCGAGGCGGCCGCGATCATCCGCGAATGCGCCGGGCGCAAGAAGGGCATCGTGACGCCCTCGGGACAGCCCGCGGTCTGGCTCGACACCGTCGTGATCGAACTCAAGCACGGCGAGGGAACGGTCAAGAGCCGTCTTCCCGCCATGTATCGCCAGTACGAGCGGTTCGGCATCGATCTGGCGACCGAGCCGATCCTGATCTACCCGACGCAGCACTACCAGAACGGTGGGCTTGAGATCGACTCCACCGGCGAGACGAAGGTCAAGAACCTCTACGCGGCCGGTGAGGTCGCGGGCGGGGTGCACGGCACGAACCGCCTCATGGGCAACTCGCTTCTCGATGTGATCGTCTTCGGCCGCAGGGCGGGGATCGCGGCCGCCGAGCGCGCCGCCTCGATCAAGCGTCACGGGAAGCTCTCGCTGAAGCACCTCGAGAGCTACCATGAGGAGCTCAAGAAGGCGCGCGTTCCGAAGAAGCGCAAGTCGCCGATCCTCCTTCCGGACTACCGTCCCGAGAAGGTCGTCGAGAACCGCATCAAGGTCCTGAGCTAGCAGGGACCGACCGGTCTGAAGAGCAGGCCCTCCCGACGGGAGCAGCGAGGATCATGAAGACGCTCATCGTGGGTCTGGCGGGCAAGAGGGAGAGCGGAGCCGATGTCGGCTTCGCCGTGGCTCGTGGAGTCCACTCCCTCCTCCGGGACCCCCGTGTCGACATTCTCGAGACGACGACCTACGGGCTCGACCTGTTCGGTCTGGCCGCCGGCTACGACAAGGTGGTCGTGGTCGACTGCGTCGACTCGGGCGACGGGGACGTGGGCGAACTCAGACGCCTCGGGCTCTCCGATCTCGAGCTGGAGCATGCGGAGGACGCGGGACGTGACGCCGAGTACAGGGCGCGGGTGATGGTCGAGAAGGGGCAGGGGTCCTGGCTTCCCGACGAGATCTCCATCTACGCCATCGAGGTCGCCCGCGGAGGAGCTCCCGAGGAGGAGCGGGCGGCCGTCAGGGAGGCCGTCCCGCGGCTTGTTGCTCAGATCATCCGCGAGGAGTTCGGCTCGCACCTTCACGAGAGCGAGTGGATGTAGACGACGCGGCGCCCGTCACGCGGCGCGCACCGACGGGCGGCGCGGACCGCCCGGGGCACAGCGAACGAGGCACTACAAGAGAGCAGAGAGGAGCAGGGCAGTGGCAGAGATGAAGAAGATGTCCAAGGAGGAGCTCGTCAAGAAAGCGGAGAAGCCCAGTCACGACGCAATGGTCCTTCATCCATTCTACGGCGGTAAGTACCAGGTCGTTCCGAAGTGCGTGGTCAGGAGTCTCGACGACTTCTCCATCTGGTACACACCGGGCGTGGCCGCTCCCTGCAAGGACATTCACGCGAACCCCGAGAAGGTCTACGAGCACACGAACAAGAGGAACACGATCGCCGTCGTCACCGACGGCACGCGCGTCCTCGGCCTCGGCGACATCGGCGCGCACGCCAGCCTCCCAGTCATGGAGGGCAAGGCGCTGCTCTTCAAGTATCTCGGCGGCGTCGATGCCGTGCCGATCGCTGTCGACACGAAGGACCCCGACGTCCTCATCGAGACGACCAGGCTGATCAGTCCGGCCTTCGGCGGTATCAACCTCGAGGACATCTCCCAGCCGAAGTGCTTCCGCGTGCTGGAGGAGGTCCGCGAAGCACTCGACATACCGGTCTGGCACGACGACCAGCAGGGTACGGCTGCGATCACCGTCGCCGGCGCCATAAATGCCGTCAAGGTCGTCGGCAAGGAGTTCAACAAGGTCCGGATCGCCATGATCGGCGCGGGCGCCTCGAACGTGCGCATCGCTCACCTCCTGATCAGCGCGGGCGCCGACCCGGGCAAGATCATCATGTGCGACAGCAAGGGCACGCTCCACGAGGGCCGGAAGGACGAGTACCTCCCGGATTACAAGGAGAAGTGGGAGCTGGCTCAGATGACCAACGAGGAGAACCTCGTCGGCACGCCGGCCGACGCCATGAAGGGCGCCGACGTCCTCATCGCGCTGTCGAAGCCCGGACCGGACACGGTCAAGAAGGAGTGGATCGAGGAAATGGCGAAGGACGCCATCGTCTTCGTCTGCGCGAACCCGGTGCCTGAGATCTGGCCGTGGGAGGCCAAGGAGGCCGGAGCCCGTATCGTCGCGACCGGCCGCTCCGACTTCCCGAACCAGGTCAACAACTCGATCGGTTTCCCGGCGATCTTCCGGGGCGCGCTCGACGTCATGGCCAAGACCATCACCGACGAGATGTGCATCGCCGCTGCCGAGGAGATCGCCAAGTGTGCCGAGGATAAGGGACTCCGCGAGGACTACATCGTCCCCGACATGACGGAGTGGGAGACGTTCCCTCGCGAGGCGACCGCCGTCGGCATGAAGGCCATTGAGCAGGGCATCGCTCGTGTTACAATGTCGCGCGATGAGCTGTACGAGATGGCCGAGAAGAAGATCAGAGAGGCTCGGGCCCAGACCGACATCCTGATGAAGGAAGGCCTCATCCCTGCACCGCCCGAGCTCTAGTTTCCTCGCGGTTGTCCGGCCGGGGGAGCTCGCGTTTCCCCGGCCGGCGCCCGGAGTCCGCAGTGGACGACAAAGCGGTTCCCACCGATTCAGAACTCGTCTCGAGAGCCCAGAAGGGCGACAGCCAGGCGTACAGCGAGCTCGTCGAGCGGCACGAATCGAAGGTCTACGGCCTCTGTCTCAAGATGCTCGGCAATCCCGAGGACGCCGAGGACTGTCTGCAGGAGGTCTTCATCAAGGCGTTCGAGGCGTTGCCGGGCTTTCGTCAGGACGCGAAGTTCTCGACGTGGATCTACAGGATCGCGACGAACGCCTGCCTCATGCGGATCCGGAAGAAGAAGCTCGACACGGTCCCGATCGACAAGCCGGTCACCATCGGTCACGAGTCGGTGCCGCGACAGATACCTGATTGGACGACGGATCCGTCGAGCGACGTGATGAACGAGGAGCTCTCGACCGTTCTCACGAAACACATCAACGAACTCGCGCCCGACAACAGGATCGTCTTCGTGCTCCGCGACATCCACGGTCTGTCGACCGACGACACGGCGAACGTGCTCGGGTTGTCGGTTCCCGCGGTGAAGTCGCGGCTCCACCGCGCGCGGCTGTTCCTGAGAGAGAAGCTGAGCGACTACTACCAGCGCGGCACGGGCTCGCAGACGAGCGCCGCGGGGGTCACCTAGGGAAAGGAAGTACAACCATGAAGAGAAGGCTCACAGGTCTGCTCGCCGTGCTCGCGCTCGCCGCGGGAATGGCTGTCGCCCTCGTCTCGTGCGGCGGGGGACAGGTGGAGCTCGTCCCGCGCGAGGTGCTCTTCGGAAATCCCGAGAAGGCCAGGGCGAGGATCTCTCCCGACGGCGAACGCATCGCCTACATCGCTCCCGTCGACGGCGTGCTGAACGTCTGGGTCGGTACGCTCGGGGAGGACGACGCCCGGCCGGTAACGCACGACGAGAACCGCGGCGTCTTCCGCTACTTCTGGGCGCACGACGGCGTCCACCTGATGTACCTCCAGGACAAGGACGGCGACGAGAACTGGCGGCTCTACGCCGTCAACCTCGACACGGGCGAAGTCAGGGACCTCACACCGTTCGAGGGCGTCCAGGTCCGCGTCGTCGACGTCAGCAAGCACCATCCCGACACGATGCTGATCGCGATGAACAGACAGGATCCCAGACTGCACGATGTCTACCGGCTCGACATCCCGTCGGGCGAGATGGAGATCGCGGCGAGGAACCCCGGCAACATCGTGGGCTGGGTGACGGACTTCAACATGCTCGTCCGTGGGGCTCTCGCCATGAACCCCGAGGGCGGCTCCGATCTTCTGGTTCGCGGGAGCGAGGACGACACGTGGCAGCACGTGCTCTCCTGGGACGCCGTCGACAACATGACGAGCGGTCCCGTCGGGTTCACGAAGAGCGGAGATTCGATGTACCTGCTCGATTCGAGGGACTCGAACGCAGGCCGCCTCGTGCGGTACGACCTCGAGACCGAGGAGATCGAGGTCATCGCGTCCGATCCGACCTACGACGTGAGCGACGTCATGATCCACCCCGACACCTGGGAGGTGCTGGCCGTGAGCTTCACGCGGGCGCGCGAGGAGTGGGAGATCCTCGACGAATCCGTGGCCGGGGACTTCGAGTCGATCCGCGCTCTCGACGACGGGGAGCACAGTGTCGTCAGCCAGACAAACGACTTCGACACCTGGCTCGTCGCCTTCGTGAAGGACGACGGTCCAATCAGCTACTACCTCTACGATCGGAAGACGCAGGTCGGCGAGTTCATGTTCGTCCATCGCTCGGACATCGTTGAGTACACGCTGGCCGAGATGGAACCGATCTCCTACACGGCCCGCGACGGCCTCGAGGTGCACGGCTACATCACGTTTCCCCCGAACTCCGGCCGCAGCGACCTGCCGATGGTGCTGAACGTCCACGGCGGCCCGTGGCACCGGGACACATGGGGCTTCAACCCGGAGGCCCAGTGGCTCGCCAACCGCGGCTACGCGTGTCTGCAGGTCAACTTCCGCGGCTCGACGGGCTACGGCAAGGAGTTCCTGAACGCGGGCAACAGGGAGTGGGGCGGCGCGATGCAGAACGACCTGACGGACGCGGTCCAGTGGGCCATCGACCAGGGCTACGCCGACCCCGAGCACATCGCCATCTACGGCCACTCGTACGGCGGCTACGCGGCGCTCGCCGGAGCGACCTTCACACCGGACCTCTATACGTGCGCCGTCGCAACGATGGGACCGAGCAACCTCATCACGTTCATCGAGACGGTGCCGCCCTACTGGAGCACGATGCTCGACATGATGTACCAGAGGGTCGGCCACCCTCAGGAGGACGAGGAGTTTCTCAAGTCGCGTTCTCCGCTGTTCCATGTCGATCAGATCGAGATTCCGATGCTCGTCGCGCAGGGGGCGAACGACCCGCGCGTCAAGCAGACGGAGTCCGAGCAGGTCGTCGAGGCGATGCGTGAGAAGGGGATCGAGGTCGAGTACATCCTCTTCGAGGACGAGGGACACGGATTCGCGAGACCCGAGAACCGGCTCAGGTTCTATGGAGCGGCTGAGAAGTTCCTCGCCGACCACATGGGTGGTCGCTACGAGCCGGTCGACACGGGCGGGGAGGCCTGACCGGCCGAGCGGGTCGGGGAGCGAGGGAAAGGCACGACGACGGGGGCGTGATGCTCGACTGCACGGAGTTCTGGAAGCTGCTCTCCGAATATCTTGACGGGGATCTCTCCCGAGAGGTCCGCGTAGAGTTCGAGGAGCATATGGAGACGTGTGAGGATGCGCGCGCCCTCTTCAGGACGTTCGAGCGAACGATCACGCTGCATAAGCGGGTCTCGTTCAGACAGGAGGTCCCCGAAGACGTGCGGCGCCGCCTCAGTGCCGCCCTCGACGAGTGCATGGAGCGGGACGACAGCGGGAACGAAGGGCAGGGCTGAACCGCCCCGGAAGGCGAAGGAGAGACCCCCCTCGCCGCGTCACGAGACACAGCGCGCCCCCCGGCGACGGCCGCCGGGGGGCGCTTTTCCATGCAACCCGAGAACCCCTTCTGCATCATAAGGCGTGGACGTTGGTGAGGCCTTGCTCGCCACGGCGTGGCGGCGAGGCCGAGGTTCAGCGCAATCTCAGCAGGGGAAAGGAGGCATGGTTCATGGAGCTGGTACGCTGGAGACCCAGAAGGAACCTCCCGGCAGTTCAGGATGAGCTCGACAGGGCTTTCGACCGACTCCTCAGAAACTGGATGTCCCCGGCTTCCCTGTCAGAGTTCGACTGGAACCCGAGCGTCGACATCTCCGAGACCGAGGACGCCATCGTCGTGACGGCCGAGGTTCCGGGCGTATCGATGGATGATGTGGACGTCAGCGTCGACGAGAATCAGCTCGTCATCTCCGGAGAGAAGCGTCAGGAAGAGGAGGAGAAGGAGAAGAACTACTACCGCATGGAGCGGAGCTACGGCTCCTTCAAGCGCATCTTCACGCTTCCCCGGAGCGCCGACATCGACAGGGTCGCTGCGACCCACAAGGACGGCGTTCTGACCGTCACGGTGCCCAAGACCGAGGTCGCGCGCGGCAAGAAGGTCGAGGTCAAGAACGGCTAGACGTTCTCTCGGCGTCTGCCGGACGATCAAGGGGGGGGCGGCCCGAGGCCGCCCCCTGTTCTTTTTCGAGGGGCTTGTTCGCACGCCGCCGCATGTGCTACCCCTGACTGAGCAGCGCTGAAGGGCGGGATTCCACGAACAGACGGACGGAGGCCCACGTGGCAACTGAAGCGGTTCCCGAGAACGGCCGACTCGTCGTCATCGGCGGCGACGCGGCGGGGATGAGCGCCGCCAGCAGGGCACGGCGGATGCGACCCGATCTGGACATCGTCGTCCTCGAGCGCGGATACGACGTCTCGTACAGCGCGTGCTCGCTACCCTACTACATCGAGGGGCTCGTCGAGCACCGGGACGACCTCATCGCGATGGGCGCCGACGAGTTCCGTGAGGAACGCGACATCGACGTCCGGCTCGGCACGCCCGCCGTGGCCGTCGACACCGCGGGGCGCCGCGTCGTCTATGCCACGGTCGAGGACTCGACGACCCGCGAACTCGGCTACGATGCGCTCGTCATCGGCACCGGCGCCACCGCCGTCGCCCCACCGATTCCCGGCATCGACTCACCGGGTGTCTTCACCCTCAGGACGATACCCGACGCCGACCGGATCAAGCTCTACCTCAAGCGCGAGAGTGTTGAGCGGGCCGTCGTCGTAGGAGCAGGCTACATCGGCCTCGAGATGGCCGACGCCCTGGCGGGTCTCGAACTTGATGTGACGCTCGTCGAGTTGGCGGATCGCATTCTGACGACGTATGATGAGGACATGGCCTCCGTCGTCGAGGGCGAGCTCAAGCGGAACGGCGTGACGGTCATCACTGGCTCCGGCGTCGAGGGCTTCGAGGGAGACGGTGAGAAGCTCACCCACGTACTCTGCGGCTCCGGGCGCGTCGAGGCCGACATCGCGATCGTCGGCGTCGGGGTCCGGCCGAACGTGGATCTGGCCGGGACGGCCGGGCTCGAACTCGGCGAGGGCGGCGCCATCCGTGTCGACAGGCGCCAGCGGACGAGCGACGAGCGGGTCTACGCCGCCGGCGACTGCGCGGAACACTACCACGTGGTCACTGGTGAGCCGGCCTGGGTCCCTCTCGGGCAGACGGCGAACAAGCAGGGCCGCATCGCGGGGACGAACGCCGTCGGCGGCGACGAGGTGTTCGGCGGCATCGCCGGGACCAACGTCTCGAAGGTGTTCGATCTGGAGATCGCAGGGACCGGTCTGACGGAGGAGGCTGCCCGCGAGCACGGCTTCGACTGCGGGGCCGTCACGATCGAATCGCGCTCCCGGTCGGGCGCCTATCCGGGCGGGGGCCCGCTGCACGTGCGGCTCGTTTTCGAACGGTCGACGGGCAGGGTACTCGGGGGTCAGCTGGTTGGCACGGAGGGTGCTTCGAAGCGGGTCGACTCGGTGGCGACCGCTATCTTCGCCGGGATGACGGTCGGGAAGCTGGCGACCGTCGATATGAGCTACGCGCCTCCCTTCTCGCCGGTGTGGGACCCTGTGCTCATCGCGGCCTCTCAGGCTGCGAAGAAGGTCGGCTGACCCGCCGTCCGATGCGTCGTGTAAGGGCGTCCCGAACGCCGATGGGGAACGAGACATGACCGAACCCAATGCGCAGAAGCAGACGGTCCTGCACGGCATCCCGGCGTCGCCGGGCATCGTGGTCGGTCCGGCCTTCGTCTACGGCGACATCCTCGACGAGGTCGAGCGTGTCGAGATGGACGCGGCCGAGGCCGACGCCGAGATCGAGCGGTTCCACCAGGCGGTCGCGCTCGTCAAGGACGAGCTGACGCAGGATGCGGAACGCATCTCCAGGGAGCTCGGACAGGATCAGGCCGACGTCTTCCTCGTGCACTCGATGATCCTCGAGGACCGGATGGTCACCGAGGAGATCGAGCGGCGGATCCGAGAGGAGCACGTCAACGCTGAGTCCGCCGTCGCGGACGAGATGAAACGCGTCAGCTCGGTGCTGGCGAGTTCGAGCGATGCCTATCTCAGGGACCGTGCTTACGACATAACCGACATCGGCAAGCGGGTCATCGAGCGCATGCTCGGTGTCTGGGCACACTGTCCGCTCGTTCATCCGATGATCGTCGTCGCGAGAGAGCTCCGCGCATCGGACACCGTGTCGATGGACCGCGGCAGGATCCTCGGGTTCGTCACGGAACTCGGCGGCAAGGAGACCCACGCGGCCATTCTGGCGCGCTCTCTCGGCGTGCCGGCTATCGTCGGCATCAAACACGGACTCGACCGAATACAGACGGGCGACACGCTCGTCGTCGACGGCGACGACGGGAACATCGTCGTCAACCCCTCCGACGAGGAGCTTCAGCGCTACCGCGGTCTGCAGGAACAGGAGGCGAAGGAGTGGGCCGACCTCTCGCCGCTCATCGACAAGGCGCCGGAGACGGCCGACGGTGAGCGGATCGGTCTCTTCTGCAATATCGGCTCGGTCGAGGACGCCCGGGAGGCCGTTCGTCTCGGAGCCGACGGCGTGGGCCTCTTCCGGACCGAGATGCTCTTCATGGCAGCGAACATGTTCCTGACCGAGGAGGAGCAGTACGGGATCTACAGCGACGTCGTCGACACCCTCGACGGGCGACCGGTCGTGATCAGAACGCTCGACATCGGGGGAGACAAGTTCGTGGGTCCCGAGAACCCGTACAGGGAGCACAACCCGTACCTGGGTTACAGGTCGATTCGGCTTCTGCTTGACCGTCCCGACCTCTTCGTCACGCAGATGCGGGCCATTCTGCGGGCCGGTGTTCACGGCGATGTCCGCATTCTCTGGCCGATGATCTCGACCGTCGGCGAGCTCCGGGCGGCGAAGTCCAGACTGGACCGCGCGAGGGAGGAACTCGCCGCCGAGGGAGCGCAGTTCAGCGACGATGTCGCCCTCGGCGTCATGATCGAGATCCCGTCGGCCGCCATGGTGGCCGACCGTCTGGCCCGCGAATGCGACTTCCTGAGCATCGGAACCAATGACCTGGTGCAGTATGCTCTGGCGGTCGACCGGGGGAACGCCTTCGTCGACCATCTCTACAGGCCGCACGACCCGGCCGTCCTCGGGCTCATCCGGAGCGCCGTCGAGGGCGCCCGCGCTGCCGGGAAGCCGATCGCGCTGTGCGGCGAGATGGGCGGCATCCCCGAATACGTCCCGCTGCTGATCGGCCTGGGAGTGCGGGAGCTGAGCGTCGCGACGATCCGTCTGCTCTTCACGAAGCAGGCCATCAGGCGGACCGACACCGAGGAGGCTCGGCGACTGGCGGAACAGGCGCTCGACGCACCGACGGCTTCTGACGTCGGCCGCATCATCGGACTTGGACACGACGGGAGCGGCGACGCGCCGCAGGCCGGGGACGCGGCATCTGCGCAGACCGGCTGATCACCTCAAGCGTGCGGAAGAAGACCTCATGACCGCTTCAGGACACCTGCACCGCGGGAGGACGGGCCGCCTCTTCCGGTTCTCACTCCCGTTGCTCGCGCTCGCACTCGTCGCATCCCTGGCCTGCGGAGCCGCCGCGTCGTGGCGCGCGGCGGCCGACTCGCTCTACGGGCGCGCGGAAGACGCCTACCGGCGCGGCTCCTACGGCGAGGCGGCGCGACTCTACGATTCGGTCGCGGCGCGGGTCGGCGGCATCAACGAAGCCCCGGGTTTCTACTTCTACCGGCTGGGTCTCAAGGCGCGGTTCATGGCGGGACGCTCTCTCGAGCTGGACGGACGGCACGCCGGAGCGCTTGAGCGGTACGAGGCCGCGCTGCCGCTTCTCCCTGAGGTCTCCGACCTGATCCGCATCAGGATGGCCTCCTGTCAGAGCGGACTCGGACGCACCGGTGCCGCGATCGACCTGCTTCGGGAGGTAACCGACGACGAGACGGACGGGATCTTCGACCTCCTGGCCGTCGAGGGCATCGCGAAGGCCTATCTCGAGGCAGGTGAACACGACCTGGCCGTCCAGTGGTACAGGGTGCTTGTCTCGGAGGCCGCCGGCTACCACGAGAGGGCGCGGGCCGGTCTCGAACTGGCGCGCGCGCAGCGGCGGCGAGGCGACCGCGAGGGAGCCCTGAGGACCTACGCGACGGTGGTCGAGGACTTTCCCAGGTCGCCGAGGGCTTACGATGCCATGACGGAGGCCAGAACGCTCTCCAGGGCCTTCACCGACAGGTACAGCCAGGGACTCGTGCTCTACAACCGACGACGGTACCGTGAGGCGCAGGAGTTCTTCGCGTGGTATCTGCGCCACGACAACCGCTGGGAGCATCTCGCCGAGGCGACGTACTTCCTCGGACGTTCGTACCAGCGTCTCGGAAACTACGGCGCCGCCGCTTCGAAGTACGACGAGGTCGTGGCGCTCGGTCCCGGGTCCGAGTACTACGATCTCGCGTGGCTCAAGCTGGCCTACTGCAGAAGGGCGTCGGGGAGGGACGCCGAGGCGCTCGCGACGTACGACCGCTACGTGGCGCTCCATCCCGGGAGCGACGATGCTCCGAGAGCGCTCTGGGAGAAGGCCCGCTACCTCGAGGAGGAGCAGAGGTGGGCCGAGGCCGTCGTCGACTTCCGTTCGCTCTCCGAACTCTACCCCGGTTCCAGTCTGGCCGCCGACGCGCGTTTTCGGGCCGGACTCTGTCTCTACAAGAGCGGCGATCTGGGAGGCGCCCGCGCTGCGTTCGCCGACCTGCACGCCGGGGAGGACGGGGACGATGCCTCGAGAGCGCTCTTCTGGTCGGCCAAGACACTTGACGCACTGGGGAAGGAGACCGAGTCCGCCGAGCTCTTCCGTCTGGCCGTCCGAGCCTCGAAGGACTCCTACTACTCACGGCGCGCTCAGGCCATCCTCGGTGAGGAGACGCCCGGTCCGGCGCGCGGAAGCCGTGTGACGAGCGCCGAGGCGCTCGAGTTCGCGACATGGCTGGGCCGGTGGTACGAGGAGGTCTACTTCCCGGACGCCCGTGTCGTGCTCCGTCGCCGCCTGCTCACTGACGCGCTCTTCAGGAGGGCCGACCTCCTGCTGTCCCTTCACATGCGTGATGCGGCGGAGCGGGAGTTCGAGCGGCTCGAGGAGACGTTCGGAAACGACCCGCGGATGCTCGACGTGCTGATAGCGCACTACGAGCGGAGCGGACTTCACAAGCGGGGCGTGCGGCTCGCGGAGCATGTGCTCGGCATCTCGCCGGCCGACGAGATAGGCGACGCTCCGCTCCATCTCCGTCGGAGGATCTGTCCGATCCACTTCCGCGGTCTCGTACAGCGGGAGTGCCGCCGGAGCGCGGTCCCGCCCGACATCTTCTTCTCGCTCATTCGGCAGGAGAGTCTCTTCGAACCGGAGGCCGTCTCGTGGGTGGGCGCGCGGGGGCTGTCGCAGATCATGCCGTCGACGGGACGCTGGCTGGCACGGCGCCTCGGTCACCGCGGATACTCAACGAGGCTGCTGCTGGACCCCGAGACCAACGTGAGGTTCGGGACATACTACCTGAGCGGGCTCATTGAGGATTACGAGGGCGACGTACTCAGAGCACTCGCCGCGTACAACGGGGGGCCGGAGAGCGTCGAGAGATGGTGGAACTACAGCGGCTCAGGTGACACCGACGTCTTCGTCGAGGACATCGGGTATCCGGAGACGGCCGACTATGTGAGAAGGGTCTACCGGTATGCGGCCATCTACCGCGAGCTCGGCGTGCGGTAGTGCTCACGCGGCGCGGAGGCGTCGCGGCCTGGACGTCTACGAACCGTCCTCGCCGTGTTCCTTCAGGTAGTTCCTGATGGCCTTGTGAAGAGCGTCCGCCGCGAGGTTCGAGCAGTGCATCTTCTGCGGAGGGAGGCCGTCGAGCTCGCCGGCGACACTCTCCCTCGTGATCTCGAGCGCTTCCTCGAGCGTCTTCCCCTTCGCCATCTCAGTCACCATGCTGCTCGTTGCGATGGCCGAGCCGCACCCGAAGGTCTTGAAGCGCGCGTCCTTGATGCGACCGTCCTCGACGAGTATCTGGATCTCCATGAGGTCGCCGCAGACGGGGTTCCCTTCGACCCCCACGCCGTCGGGATCGTCGAACTCGCCCACGTTGCGGGGGTTCTTGAAGTGGTCGAGGACCTTGTCGCTGTATACAGGCGTCATCCTGAAGTGCTCCTTCCGGGTTTCGTTCCACGACCAATGGTAGAACGTTGATGGAGCGTCCGTCAAGCGGGAGGGTCCCGGAGCTCCGAACGCGGCCGGCTCAGTTGCCGTTTCGCGGGGTCGGTGGTACCATTCGGCTCAGGACGGGTCCCGTTCCGCATGGGGAGGGAACATGGTACGCGCTCTCACGACGGTTCTGATCCTGCTCACGCTCGGATCGGCGGCGCCCGCCGCCGGCCCCGCCCTCGAGCACGTCACTGAGGCGGCGAAGGCCGCCTACAGCCGCGACAGGGTGCGGGTGGCCGAGTCGTCGGCCCGTCGTGAACGGCAGGATATCGCCCGGCATGTCATCGAGATCGACGTCGACCCGGAGACGAGGTCGCTCGCCGCGACCGACCGCATCACACTGACACTCGACGGGCGACGGGCGGCTCTCGCCCTCGACCGGGCGCTCGATGTGGAGGCGGTCCTGGACGGTGACGGGGGCGCCCTGCGCTTCTCGCGCGAGGACGATATGCTACGCGTCGTCGTGCCCGGCGAGGGCGTGCGGGAGGCGACTCTCGTGATCGAGTACGCCGGCCGCGGCCTGGCGGCCGGCCATCCCGGCTCATCGTCATCCTTCTTCCTGTTGACGGCGACGCAGGACTGGTATCCGAACGCGGTCGGATTCGACCCGGCGAACCTCAGGATCACGGTGCGCTACCCGGCAGGGCTCGCCAGCGTCTGCACCGGCGCACTGTCCGGCATGCTGCCGTCGGGCGAGACGACGGAGCAGTACCCGGTCGGCGACGTCTGGGACGTCGCGACGTCCATACCCTCGGCCGCTCTGCTCGTGGCCGACATTGAGAGCGAGTGGGGCTTCCGGGGGGATGCGTCGGTCAGCCTGCATCGCCCCACCGACGAGGAGACCGGAACGTCCGTCACGATCCGCGACGTCCGTGACCTGATACGCTTCCTCGAGTCATGCTACGGGGACTATCCGTTCGACTGGCTGCACGTGGTCAGGACCGGCCCGGGAGCAGGGCCGGCCCAGCCCGTGCACGGCCCGGGACTCGTCGTGCTGCCGTCGCCCGCTTCGAGCCAGACGACGGTCATGGCGCGGCTCGCCGCCTCCCTGAGCCGGAGCTGGTGGAGCTGGAGTGTCGACGCCGGACCCCTCGTCTCCGACGGCCTGTCGGGGCACGCGGAGTTCATGTGGCTCAGAGCCGCAGGCGCTGAGGAAGAGGTCCGCCGGCGCCGGGAGCTGCGCAGGTACCAGTACGTGAGGGCTCTCATCGAGTCGGGCGGAACGCTTCCGCTGACCCTCTGCCTCGGTGACGACCCTCTCGATGATCCCCGTCTTTCGAAGGGGAAGGGATCATCGCTCTTCGAGATCCTCGAGTTCGTCGTCGGGAGCGAGGCGTTCTGCGGAGGTCTCAGACAGGTCAGCGACGAGTGGCGGGGAATGCCGGTCCCGTTCGGCCAGGTCATCGGCGCCATCGAGGAGCGCGCGGGCGAGGACCTCGACTGGTTCGTCTACGACTGGGTCGTCCGTGGTGACCTGCCGACCTACTCGCTCGCTTTCGATGTCGAGAAGAGGGGAGACGGACAGTACGCCATCAGGGGGGTCATACGACAGGACGGAGAGGCGTACCGGACGCCTCTGCCGCTGACGGTCGACCTCGGAGGATGGGCCTATCAGGAGTGGATCCCGATCGAATCGGCCGATCAGACGTTCGAGCTCATCACGGAGTCGGAGCCTCTGGAGCTCAAGGTCGACGCGACGCGGATCATACCGACGGTCGATCCGGTAGAGCGCGCCCGCTCCCATTTCGAGCTCGGCAAGGCGGCCGCCGCCCGGAACGAGTGGGGCCGCGCGGTCAACGAACTCGGCGCCGCGGCGCGTCTGGTCTCCGACCGTCCTGCCTACTGGTTCGAGTACGGTCAGGCACTCGTGCGGTCGGGGCGCGTGGACCCCGGCATCGAGGCCATGGAGCGAGCCGTGTCGGCATCGAACGAGCAGACCTACTACCGCTCCTTCCTGACACGCATCTACCTGACCACGGGGCGTTACCATGAGGCGCTCGAGAGCGCCGCACTGCTTCTCGAGGAGCATCCCGGCGACTTCCAGTACCTCTCGGACCGGGCGATCGCGCTCGTGGGGCTCGGCCGGCTGGACGAGGCCGGGGCGGTGCTGGAGCGCGCGCGCAGACGGCTCGATGAAACCGAGGTCCCGCCGGCGACCGCTGAGCGCTTCTACGTGGCGGTCGGAGTCTACCATGAGGCCGCCGGCGCCCTGGACGAGGCGGAAGCGGCATACAGCTACGTTCTGACGATCAGTCCGCTCTCGGACGAGGCGCGCCGGGGCATCGAGAGGGTACGGAGGCTGCGTTCGGACTGACACCGGATCCGCCGGGAGCGGGAGGAGAGAGGCTCTCGAGCGTTCGGGGGGACGACACGCCGCAAGCGCACGCGATCCGGGCGCTGTTGAACGCCTCGCGGCGGTCGTGCTAGCATGGCATCCATTGTGAGACCGCTTGCGGACGCGTGAGCACATGCTTGGGAGCATCCATGGCAAAGCACTTCTTCAGCGGGATCCAACCGAGTGGACGACTGCACATAGGGAACTACATCGGCGCCATCAAGCAGTGGCTCTCACTCCAGAATGACTACACGCCGATCTTCGGGATCGTCGACTACCACGCCATGACCGTCCGGTACGATCCGTCGCAGATGGGCGACCGGGTCCTCGACGCCGCGGCCAGCTACCTTGCGGCGGGGCTCGACCCGGAGAGGAGCGTGCTGATGGTCCAGTCCTGGGTTCCCGAGCACGTCGAACTCGCCTGGATCCTGAACTGCATCACGCCGATGGGGCGGCTCTCCCGCGTCCCGACCTTCAAGGAGAAGGTCAGGCAGCACCCGGAGAACGTCAACCTCGGCCTCTTCGGTTATCCAGCCCTGATGGCAGCCGACATCCTCCTCTATCGGTCCGACATCGTCCCGGTCGGGGAGGACCAGGTGCCCCATCTCGAGCTCACGCGCGAGATCGCCAGGCGCTTCAACAGCATCTTCGGGGACACGTTCCCCGAGCCCGCCGAGGTCCTCTCGAGCGGCGCCCGCGTCCTCGGACTTGACGGCGTCAACAAGATGAGCAAGAGCCTCGACAACTGCATCTACCTGGACGATGACGACGACGTGATCGAGAGGAAGCTGGCCACCGCACCGACCGACCCGGCGAGGAAGCGGCGGACCGATCCCGGCAACCCCGACATCTGCAACATCATGAACTACCACAGGATCTTCTCGACGCCCGAGGAGATCGAACAGTGCGCCGAGGGCTGCAGAACGGCTGGCATCGGCTGCATAGACTGCAAGCGGATCCTCATCAAGCACGTCAAGGACCTCATCGCGCCGGTCCGCGAGAAGCGCAGTGAACTTCTGGACGACCCCGACGGCGTCTGGGAGATCCTCGCCGACGGCTCGGACAGCGCACGGTCTCTCGCCAGGGAGACGATGAAGGAGGTTCGCGACAAGACCGGTATCCGCTACCGGTAGCGCATCATGGACGGCAGACGCCCACGGGAGTCCGGACCGAGAGTTCACGAGCGAGACGAGCGGTGGATGCTCATCGTGCTCGCCGTCCTGGTCGCCGCCTACATCGTCTACCGGATGGCCGTCTCCGACGGATTCGGGATTCCAGAGCTCGACTTCGACAGGATCAACCTCACAGGGTTCCGGAAGGCCGGCGCGGTCGTGCCGTACGTGGCGACCGTCCTCATCGGCATCCTGACCCAGGTGGTCAAGCGGGCGCGGAGCGCGCGGAAGCGTCGCGAGCTGGAGGAGCGGGCGGCGCGCGAGGGAGTCCTCGGTTCCGAGAAGAACGTCTCCTGGCGCCCGGTCTCGTCCGACGGGAAGCGCGGCAAGCGGAGGAAGGGACGTCTCGTGCTGACGCGCGCCGCCGTCTATCTGATGGACAGCTCGAGCGGCGACGCGACGCGCCTGGCCATCATGAGCCCCGAACCCGGCGCCCCGACCGTGACCGGCGCGACGACCAGGCGTGAGCCGAACGCGGTCATGATCGAGCTCAAGCTGACCGGCGGCGACGGGGGGAGCGTCCTCCTGAACGTGTCCGACACGACGGCCTGGGTCGCGTTATTGACGAAGGCTCTCGGACGAAGGATCGAGGCCGAGCCGGCGGAGCCGCCCGCTGTCGGACGTCCGGGAGAGGACGCGAGTGAGAATGACGATGACGACGATGACGACGAAGCCGGCTGGATGTCGGCGCTCGGGATCTAGAGGGGAGACTCGATGAAGGACTACATCTTCAGGGAGTACGACATCAGGGGTGTCGTCGACCGGGACCTCACGGACGAGACCGTGGAGCTCATCGGGCGCGGCTTCGGCACGTACGTCAGACGGCGCGACGCCCGAGCGGTCGCCCTCGGCGGCGACGTCAGGCACTCGACGGGACGCTTCAGGGAGAGGATCACCGCGGGAATAACAGCATCCGGGGTCGACGTCCTGGACGTCGGCGTCGTTCCCACGCCGGTCCTCTACTTCAGCGAGTTCGAGCTCCCCGTGGACGCGTCGCTCATGATCACCGGCAGCCATAATCCGCCGGACATGAACGGGTTCAAGATGAACCTCGGAAAGGCGTCGGTCTTCGGCTCTGAGATCCAGGCCATCCGTGAGCTCATCGAGAAGAGGGACTTCGAGGAGGGCACGGGCCGCCGCGAGGAGGCGACCGTGCTCGAGGCTTACGCGGAAGCGGTACGGGAACGCATCTCGCTCGACCGCAGACTCAAGGTCGTCGTCGACTGCGGGAACGGCTGCGCCAGTCTGCTGGCGGCCGATCTCATCGAGAGCCTCGGGTGCGACGTCGTGCCTCTCTTCTGCGAGCCGGACGGCGATTTCCCGAACCACCATCCCGATCCGACCGTCATGGAGTACATCCAGGACCTGATCTCAGCGGTCCGGCGGGAGGGCGCCGACATCGGCATCGGCTTCGACGGGGACGCCGACAGGGTCGGCATCGTCGATGAGAACGGCGATGTCGTCTTCGCCGACACGATGCTGGCGCTCCTTGCGCGTGAGGTTCTGGCGGAGGGCGCCGCCGACATCGTCTTCGACGTCAAGTGCTCCCAGGCGCTCGTCGAGGACATCGAGGCGCACGGCGGAAGGCCGGTGATGTGGAAGACCGGGCACTCGCTTCTCAAGCAGAAGATCAAGGAGCTCGACGCGCCGCTGGGCGGAGAGATGAGCGGCCACATGGTCTTCGCCGACGACTACTTCGGCTTCGACGACGCCATATACTCCGCGGCGCGCATTCTGCAGATGGTCTCGCGCACCGACAGGAAGCTCTCGGAGCTGGTCGACACCGTGCCGACGTACGTCTCGACGCCGGAGATCCGCGGCGAGACGACGAACGACGAGGTCAAGTTCGAGATGGTCGAGAAGGCCGTCGAGTACTTCTCCGAGCACTACGATGTCATCGATGTCGACGGGGTCCGTATCCTCTTCGGCGACGGATGGGGCCTCGTGCGGGCCTCCAACACACAGCCGGTGATCGTGATGCGGTTCGAGGCGAAGACGGAGGAGCGTCTCGCCGAGTTCCGATCGATCGTCACGGGCAAGCTCGAGGAGTTTGGTCAGATCCGCTACTAGCGCGTGCCGCAGGAGGATGCGCGCGGTGAACGGAGGCTCACTCCGCGCGACGCTCTCCGGAGCGCGCTCCAATATCGCTGTTGAATAGCCCCGACGGGGCGCCCGTCTAAGAACGCTGCGGGGGATCATGCCTGAGCAGGACAAGCGAGAGCTCGACCTCGAACAGGTCCGGGCCGCTCAGGCGGGCGACCGCGACGCGTTCGATGCGCTGATCACACGGTACAGAGACGTCGTCTACGCGGTCGCGTATCGGTTCGCGCGTGACCCCGACCTGGCACTCGATCTTGCACAGGACGTCTTCATCCGGGCCTACCGTGGCATCGGTAGCTTCCGAGGGCGGTCCAGCTTCTCAACGTGGCTCTACCGGATCGCCATGAACACGTGTATCGACTACACGCGGAAGCAGTCCCGATCGGTCGCGTCGCGTTCGGTCCCCGAGGAGGTGGCCGAGTTCGCCGACGCGGTCCCAGGCGAGCGGGGTCCGTTCCTCGACCCCTCGGAGAACGCGCTGGCGGGGGAGCTGGGCGAGCAGATCGAGCGGGCGATCGAGGCGCTGCCTCCGTATCATAAGTCGGTTTTCGTGCTCTATGAGATCGAGGGGCTGTCCTACAAGGAGATCGCGGAGGTCGTCGGCTGCTCCATCGGTACCGTGATGTCGCGGCTGCACTACGCTCGGAAGAAGTTGAGGAAGATGCTCGCGCCGTACGTTGATTCCGGAGACGCGGTGCAGGCGGAGGAAGAAACGGGGAACTGACTGCGATGAACGGAACGTGCCGCATCTCGCGCTACCTCACAGCGTACGTGGACGGGGAGCTCTCGGAACGGCGCAGGGCGAGGGTCGAGCGACACCTTGACCGCTGCCCCGCGTGCGCGGCCGAACTTGACTCGATTCGGGCGTTTGATAGAATCCTGAAGAAGGCGACTCCGCCGAGCGTTTCAGACGCGCGCTGGAGGGCGTTCGATCGCGAGCTCTCCGTGGAGCTCGACCGCATCGACCGCGAGTCGAGGCGGCGCACGCGTGCCCCGGAGGCTCGTCCGGTGCAGCGCGTCGACCGCCGGCTGGCCTTCGCTGCGGCCGGGGCCATCGCCGTGGGTCTTCTTCTGCTCGTCGTCCTCGGGCCCGTCGGCTTCAGAGGTGTCGGGACGGCGGCCGCCGGCAACGAGTGCTTCGTCGACAGCATCGAGTCGGTGACATCCGGTTACACGCCGATGTTCTTCACCTCGGACGACCCTGAGATGACCGTCATCTGGGTGTTCGCCGAGGAGACCGGTCCCGCTCCGGGAGCGGACGGCATCGGAGTCCGGTAGCGCGGACGAGGTGGGAACGGGGGAGGAGCGCAACAAGGTGAGAACTGCTATCGTGTTGGTCGCCATCGCCGTTCTCGTCTCTGCGGCTCCGGCATACTGCTCCGACGAGATTCGCATCGAGGTTACGTCGATCGGCGCATCCAGTCCGGCCGCCGGCCGTGGGAGCGATGAGCCGAAGGTCGACGCGAGACTCGCCGGCTTCGCCGATAAGCTGACCAGCCTCTTCGCCTACACACGCTATTCCTTTCTTGGCCGCATGCAGAGCCAGACGACCTTCGGTGAGCCGTCCCGCATCGCGATACCCGGGCGGTTCACGCTCGTCGTCGAGCCCCAGCGGTTCGAGGGGGACGAGCGCCACCGTATCGAGATGCTCGTGACGCTCACGCGCGACATTCCAAGGCAGCCGGCCGACGACGGGCGCCCGCCGAAGGACCCCGAGGTCCTTCTACGGACGAGGATCCGGCTGGAGAACGGGGGGACCGTGCTGCTCGGCGGTCCGGAGATCGAGAGCGGCGTTCTGATTCTGGCTCTGAGCGCGAAGGGCTGATCCTCTCACGACAGTGTCGCCATCCATGGCCGCCGGGTGCTCGATGCGCCCGGCGTTCGCACGTTCGGTGGGGCTCGCGCGGTCGCGTGAATAGGCCCGGGGGTACAGCGTCTAAGCATTCCAGCAGGGGCACGGTCGTTCGCCGGCCCCGTCGCGCAAAGAGACCCTGAACGGAACACGAAGGAGGCGGTCTCATGACAGACGTGCTACGGAACGCAGGCGAGCGCCACATCTTCTGGACCACGCTCCTCACACTCCTTGTGCTCCTCTCGTTGAGCGTGGCCTCCCCGGCCGCAGAGATCGCGGTCGAGGAGGCCCGCCCCGAGAGGGACGGAGGCGCCGCCGTTCCACGTGACGACGGTGAAGCGAGGGAGCGCGTCGTCGTCGTTCCTGAGCCGTCCTGGGACGGCTGGGACGACTGGGGACACGGGCGCCCCTGGCACCATCACGGCGCGCCGAGAGTCCAGCTCTGGGTCGACCGTGGTCCCTGGGGGGTCTACGCGCCCGGCGACCCTCTGTGGGTCTTCTTCCGCGTGGACCGCTCGTGTCACGTCACGATCATCGACTATGCGACGGACGGAAGCGTCCGCGTGCTCTTTCCGAACAGGTGGTCCGGCTCGAGTTTCGTTCATCCGGGGAGGACGTATCGGATTCCTCGAGACGGATGGTACTCACTCCGCATCGCTGGGCCGGGGGGCATTGAGACCCTCGTGGCATGCGCCCACGAGGTTCCCTGGCCCAGCGGACAGAGCGGCGCATGGGTCCCCCCGCACCGCTCACGCCGGGGTCGAGTCATCGTGGAAGGGCGGTCCGGTCCGCGGCACTCGCCGGGCCGCCCCGGCCGCGTCGTGACGCCCTCACCGCGTCACTGGCCGGTCCCGGATCCCTGGTACGATGCTCCCCGCCGCTGGTCCTGCGACGAGATCAGCTTCCGCGTCGCCGGATACGGGTGGGACGGCCACGGATGGTACGGCGGCCGACCGTACGGGTACCACGACGACCGATCGTACGAACCGCGCCCCGATGGAAGCCGGCGGGGCGACGGCGAGGGGTGGCGTCTGCTTCTCCGCGACGTCTTCACGATCGACGACGAGGAGGATGCCTACTTCCGGGAGATCGTGGAGGACGTCGTGCTGGTGGTCGAGTGCGTCGAGGGGAGAGAGGGTGAACCGACCGAGATCGAGGGCCGCATTGAGCGCGAGGACGGCGACCGCATCGAGTCGGTCTTCCGGATCGACGTCGAGGGTCGGAGAGGACATCGCCCCGACACGGACCGCGTCTACAAGGAGCTTCTCGAGCGCGAGGGCGTACGGCTCGAGATGCGGGTGGTCGACTTCTCCACGGAGAGGCCCGGACGCTGGGATTCGCCGGTGATCCGCTGGATCCGCTTCGAGGTGGATGTCTTAGAGGACTGACGGCCGACGACGGTTCGCGTCGCTGAACGAAGACGCGCCGCGGTCGATGGACCGAGATGAGCGAGAGGAGGGCTGACGATGATCCGAGAAGCGAAGAGATGGAGCGTTGCGGTTCTCATCGTGATCGTCCCGCTCCTGCTGTCGGGCTGCATCGTCTGGAGAGACTGCTGGTGGTGCGATGCGTCGCATCGCCCGCCCCGTATGGCGAGCCTCCGCGCCTATGTCTACGACTACTACTCGGGCGCGCCGCTCCCGTGGGCGGTCGTCGAGGTCTACGAGGAGGACTGGTGGTCGTGGGACTACATCGGCTCGTGGGGCGTCGGTCCGTACGGGTACGTCACGATCGACCTGGGGTACGTCTACTATGACGGCCACGGCGGACACGAGGAACGCGACTACCGCATCGAGGCCTACGCGGAGGGCTACTACGCTGAGTGGGTCGACATCGAGGTCGACTACTACGACACGCACGAGACGATCTACTTCTATCTCGCGCCGTGGTACGCGCGCGGGGACACATCAGGGGTCGCGGGCGCGGAGCCACCCGGGCCCGAGGAGGGTGACGGGGTGTTCGAGGGCGGCCGCGGAAGAGTGAAGCTCGGAGAGTCCGGGGAGGTTCAGTCGGACGGGACTCCCTGAGCCCGCGCAGCTCGAAGACGCTCGATGAGCTCGACGTACTCGCGCGCCTTCTCGTCCCAACTGTTGGACAGCGCGATGGTCTGCCGAACCGCTCGGCGGCGCTCAGCGTCGCCGAGCGCGTCTCTGACGGCCGCGGCGAACGCGTCGGGCTCCCGGGCCATGAAGACGAGGTCGCCGTACCGTTCGATCTCGCGGGAGAAGGGCGTCGACACGATGTTGAGCTCCATGGCGGCGTAGGTGTAGAGCTTGTTCGGGTTGATCGCCGCCGTCTTCTCGTTCAGAACGAACGGCGCGACGCCGACCGAGCATCTCGACATGAAGTCCGGGAGCCGTTCGTAGTCTATCCGTCCGGTGAAGAGCACCGACTCCCCGTACGTTCTCTCGAGCCGCCTGACCTCCGCACGGGCCATATCGAAGATCCTCCCGACGCAGACGAGCCCCGAACCCTCCTCGGCCGCCGTGACGATCGTCCGCTCGAGCGCGCTGAAGTCGATTCGATCGTCGATCGACCCGACGTAGATCACGAGAGCGTCGCGGCCCCCGAGCGGGGAGCGCGCGAGTTCCTCGGGCTCCTCGCCCATCTCGCGCCCCCGGAACGTCGTGAGATCGACCCCGTTTCCAATGACGACCCCGCGCCCGGCGACCGCTCTGAGACGTTCCGACGAGCAGACCACCTCATCGGCCGAGTCGACGAGGGCCTCGAACGCCTCAACGGCCTCCGCGCGGCAGTGCGGATAGAAATCATAGTGGAGATCGTTGAGGTCGTAGATGCACGGCGTGCCTGCCGCCGCGAGACGCGCGACTGGCCCGTGCGCCCAGATGTACGAGCAGATGACGATGTCGGGCTCGAAGGAGGTGGCGATCCGCCGGAGCCGGCGTTCGCCGAGCCTTGCCAGGAGCGGGGAGGCCGCCCGGACCAGCATGAGTCGGGCATTCGGTTTCGGGAGAGGCAGCGTCGCGTAGCGGACGAGCGGGCCGGGACGCGCGGTCCGCACCCGGAAGCTGTTCTCGCCGCGTGCGGCGTTCGCCGGCGAAGTGTAGAAGACGCTCCACGCTTCGGGGAAGCGGCGGATGAGATGATGCTTCCTCGAGACCTGCGAGCGCCACTGGACCTCGGCGATGTAGAGAACGCGCATCGTGCCTCCCGTCCGAACGTCGCGAGTCTAACGCCTGACCGGGGTGCGCGCCAACGATGATTCGAGCCCGGTTGACGCGGGACCGGGTGTGGCCGATACTGCTTCCGGAGACAGCGAACACGATCCCATCCGAGGAGGCAGACATGGAGCTCAAGGTCGTTCCGGTGGAGTTTCCCGATGGAGCCAACATCGTGATCGGGCAGAGCCACTTCATCAAGACGGTCGAGGATCTCTACGAGGCGATGACGTCGTCGGCGCCGGGACTCACGTTCGGGCTTGCGTTCGCGGAGGCGTCCGGACCGCGTCTGATCAGAAGGGACGGGAGCGACCCGGAACTCATTGACGTTGCCGTGCGGATCATGCGGGACGTCGGGGCCGGGCACAGTTTTGCGATCGTGATGGGCGACGGGTTTCCCATCAACATTCTGAACGCGGTGAAGAACTGTTCGGAGGTCTGCCGCGTCTACTGCGCGACGGCCAATCCGGTCCAGGTGATCGTCGCCGAGACCGAACAGGGCAGGGGGATCCTCGGGGTCGTCGACGGGGGAAGTCCGAGCGGCGTCGAGACGGACGACGACGTCAGCGAGCGGCTCGAGTTCCTCAGGAAGATCGGCTACAAGCGGTGATCTTGACGGGCGGGAGGCGGCGGCACACCCGGAGAAAAGCCTGTCAGCTGGGACAGTTCCGGACGAGCTTCCTGGCGTCGTTCGCCATCTCGCGGGGGACGAGGACCTTGGTGCAGGCGTTGGCCGGTTCGTGGGGGAAGAGCTCGTTGCTCAGGAAGCAGGGGATCCCGCTCTCCTCCAGAAACTCGCGCAGGCGACCGACGCCGTCCTCGTCGTCCGCCGTCTCAATGACCACGAGACCTTCCGAGGGAAGATCCTCGTCGACGCTCTCGTCGACGTCATCGTCGTCGCCGTCGTCGAGCTCGGGCTCGACGGTCGCGAGGAGCGGCACGTTGCAATCGGGACAGTCCTCGGTGCCGTTCGAGAACTCGCGTTTGCACTCCGGGCAGATCGGCACTTCGTTTCCTCCTGAGGATCTCGTCGGTCTGGACGCCGCGCGCACGTACGATACTAGCAACGGCTTCGGGACTGTCAAACAGATTCTTGTCGAGCCGAGTCGTTGACCGACGCGAGCGGTTCCGGCTAGCATCGAGGGACGGCTTTCGAGGTGGAAGCCACGGCTTTCCCGCGGTTCGCGGCGCCGACCGACCTGGTCGCCCGGCGTCCCGAGACCGGGTGTCGACGCTCCGAACGGAGGTGGAGACGTGAGAACGAGAGTCGCGACCAGCGTACTGGCGGTGCTCCTGTTGCTCGGCGCGGCCGCGCCGGTCTGGAGCGGGGCGAGTTATCACTTCGCCGTATTGAGCGACAGAACCGGCGGGCACACGGAAGGCGTCTACCCCCGGGTGATCGAGGAGATCGCGCGACTCAACCCCGACTTCGTCGTCACGGTCGGCGATCAGATCGAGGGGTACACCGACGACGACCAACTTGCGAACGCTCAGTGGGACACGATCGAGAGCTTCCTCGGCCGACTCGACTGCCCGGTCTATCTGACGGCTGGGAACCACGACATCTGGTCCGACGAGTCCGAGCAGATCTACAGAGAACGAACGGGCTTCGATCCGTTCTACTCCTTCGACCATTCCGGCACACACTTCGTCGTGCTCGACAACTCGCGCCTCGAATCGTGGGAAGACGATCCCGAACAGCTCGAGTGGCTCGACACCGATCTCGCCGCAGCGGCCGGCGCGGAGCGCGTCTTCATATTCGCACACAAGCCGCTCTGGACTCAGACGCTGGCGCTGGGTGAGGACGATCCGCTCCACGAGATCCTCACGGCGCACGACGTCGACATCCACTTCACGGGGCACCTCCACCACTACTTTTCCGCGGAATACGACGGAGTCCGGTACGTCTCGATGGGCAGCTCCGGCGGCGGCGTCCTGGGTTCGGACAGGTCACCCGCCCGCGGGCAGTTCTTCCAGTTCGGATGGGTCACCGTCGATGATGCTGAGCACGAGCTCGCGATCGTAGAGCTGGGCGCGATACACGACCCGGACGTCTCGACGATCGCCGTCCAGAAGGAGATCCGCCTGGCGGAGGGCGAGCTCATCCGCGTACACCCGATCGTCCTCGAACACGGCGACAGCGTCGACGGGGACATCGTCGTTGTCGTTGAGAACCGTTCGCCCGAGACGCTCCGCAGCGCGGTCGAGTGGAGCACTCCGGACGGGTGGAGCATCGATCCGCTGTCGGCTCCCGTCTCCGTGGAGCCGGGCCAGGTCGAGGAGGTCGTCTTCCGCGGGATCTCCCGGGAACCTCTTTTCCCGGTTCCGACGTTCTCTCTGGAGTACCCGCTGAGCGACGGCCGCACTATCCGGGCGGGAGGCGCTCCACGGGTCGTCCGCGTCGCCGAGGCCGGGGAGCTGGGGAGCGCTCCGGTGATCGACGGCCGTGTCGTCGAACGGTGCTGGAGCGACGCCGGCGTCGAGGACAGCTTCTACTCCGAGAACGGCGCGCCGGGCGTTGAGGGCGCCACGGAGTTCCTCTTCGGCTACGATGACTCGAATATCTACCTGGCCGCGGTCTGCCACGATCCGGGTGTCGACGACCTGGTCGCCGACGTTCAGGAGCGGGACGGGCCCGTCTACGGTGAGGACTGTGTGGGGTTCTTCATCCAGCCTGACATGGACGAGATGGCCGTCTACCAGGTCTACGTCAACCCCGCCGGGACGGTCTTCGACCAGCGGATCACCTTCGACGAGACGATGTGGTACACGACGCATGTCGATTGGAACGGCGGGATCGAAGCGTCCGGCGATGTCGGCGAGGACCGCTGGACGGCGGAGATCCGGATCCCGTTCGAGGTGATCGGCCTCGACGCGCCGCCCCAGGGCTCGGTGGGGCTCAACTTTCGGAGAAAGCAGCCCGACGGCTGGCCGCCGGCCGATTGGCAGGTGCCGATCGACTACGACCCGCACACTTTCGGCCGGCTTCGCTTCGTCCGCGACTAGCCGGAGCCGCGAGCGTGAAGAACCGCTGCGACCTCATCGTGATCGGGGGAGGCCCTGCCGGCGCATCGTGCGCTGAGCGGGCGGCACGTCTCGGGCTCTCGGTCGCGCTCCTCGAGCGCGCGCGTTTCCCGCGTCCGAAGCCGTGTGCGGCCGGCATCTCGGTCCGTGCGATGCCCGTTCTCGGGGAGCTTCCGGGTGAGCTCGTCCACGCGCGACCGGGCATTGGTGAGATCGTCCTGTCGAACGACACGGAGCTCATCTGGCGGGGTGGGGTCCCTGCCGTGCTCACGACAACGCGGGCCGAGCTCGACCTTCATCTTCTCGACAGGGCGCGGCGCGCCGGGGCCCACGTCGTCGAGGGCGCGGCGGCGCGCATCCGGGACGCGACCGGGAGCTGTGTGGTCGAAGCCGGCGGCGACAGGTGGAGCGCCCCGTGGATCGTGGCGGCGGACGGGGCCGCCGGAGGAAGCCGGGCCGCGCTCGGTATCGACCCGCTCCGTGTGGCCGGCGCCGTCTACGTCCGGGTGCTCCTCGATGCCTCACGACTCGAGTCCCACCACAACCGCGCGATCTTCGACCTCCGCGCGGTTCGCTCCGGTTACGGCTGGGTCTTCCCCAAGCGCGATCATCTGTCTGTCGGCGTCTACCAGAGGCGACCGGTGGGCCGTCGCCTGCGCGCCGCGCTCACCGGCTTCCTGAGAGAGTGGGGATTCGGTGACGATCCCCTGGAGGGCCCGTTCGCCTCCCCGGTTCCGCTCCGCGCGGGGCCGTTCGGCAGCGAACGCGTGCTGCTTGCGGGCGACGCGGCCGGTCTGGCCGACCCGATCACCGGGGAGGGCATTCCGCACGCCGTCGAGAGCGGACGCGCCGCAGCGGAGTGCGTCGCGAGCGCCCTCGCGTCCGGGGAGGACGCGCTCGCCGACTACCGGAACGGGATTCGCCGGGGGGCGCTGTCCCGGGTGAACGAGTTCCGGTTCCTCGGGCGCCTCGTGTACGCTGTGGGGTCTGAGTTCATCGGGCGCGTTCTGATGACGCCCGTGATGCGCGGCCTCGCCGGGCGCATCGCTCCTTCGTTCTCAACGAACACCTGTGAGGAGCTTCATGTCAGGAGGACCGGCGCTCGTCGTTCTCGCTAACGACCTTCCGGACTCCAGCTACGGGGCGGAGAGACTGGCCGAGGCGTTCGAGCCCCTTTTCGATACGCGGATCGTCGACCCGACTCAGGGTCTGAGCAAGACGGCGTCCCGGTTCGATGCTGAGCCGCACGCGCTCGTCCTTGCCGGGAGCGACCGCAGCGTGAGCGACGAGCTTCCCTGGATGCTCGAGGAGCAGGAGCTCGTTCGGCACGCCGCCCTGTGCGGGATGCCGGTCCTCGGCATCTGCTTCGGTCATCAGCTCATCGCCGTCGCGTTCGGAGCGTCGCTTCTGAAGAGGAGTAAGCGCGTGGGTATCCACGACATCCGTGTCGCCGTCGACGATCCGGTTCTCGGGAGCACGGGGAGCGTCTTCCGCGCGCCCGAGCAGAACGCCGAGCACGTCGCCGCGGCGCCCGAGGGCTTCGAGTGTGTCGCCGCGTCCGACACGTGCGCGGTCGAGGCGATCCGCTCGAGGTCGTGCCCAATCTACGGCTTCCAGTTCCATCCCTGCTACGGAGACGACGTGCTGGAGATCGACGAGGCGTGGCAGGGCTTCGAACGCTCGCGTTTCCGTCACGACGGAGCGGAGGTACTGGCCCGGACGGCGGCGTTCTTCAGCGAGGTGTGCGGAGGGCGTGCCCGAGGATCTTGTAGGTGAGCCGAGCCGCAGCGAAGGCCGAGACGGCGTCTCCGCCGACGGGTCGCAGCTCGACGACGTCCGCGGCGAGGACGCGGGAAGCTCCGAAGACGCGGTCCATCAGCGCGAGGGTTTCGTACCAGAGGAGTCCGCCGGGCTCCGGTGTGCCGACGCCGGGGACGACCGACGGGTCGAGCCCGTCGAGGTCGATGCTCAGGTAGACGTTCCTCCCGGCGACCGCATCCCGGACGCGGTCGATCCACTCCCGGCCGGTACCGCGCCGGCGCGAGGCCTCGACGCGGGCCGCATCGATGATGGTGATATCGAGAGTCGAGAGCGCTCCGGCCTCGTCGCCCGACATGCTGCGGACCCCCACCTCGATCACCTGGTGGCCGTCGTCCACGACCCGACGGAGCGCGCATGCGTGACTGTACCGGGAGCCCTGGTACTCGTCGCGCAGATCGGCATGGGCGTCGATCGAGACGACAACGAGTTCCGTTGCGCAGCGTGCGGCGCCCCGAACACACCCGACGGTCACCGTGTGTTCGCCGCCCAGT
The DNA here is from genome assembly GCA_014728125.1 of Candidatus Effluviviaceae Genus V sp. Classification (NCBI taxonomy): domain Bacteria; phylum Candidatus Effluviviacota; family Candidatus Effluviviaceae; species Candidatus Effluviviaceae Genus V sp. Next base: position 6,910 of record WJMD01000183.1, on the reverse strand, counting down.
GAGCAGACGAAGACGCCGCGTTCGAGCTCGGACGCGACCGCGTCGGCGATGCGGCCGAGCACCGCCTCGGGTCGGCCCTCGACGTCGACGGGCGGGCGTGTCGCGGTCCCGGCGCGCCACGGTTCGTCGCCGGCCAGTTCGTCGTAGAGCTCGACCTGCGTCGAGGCCTCGAGAATGGCGCGGGGACCGCCGGCCGTACCCTCGTGATAGCTGGTCGTCGCCTCGTAGGGAACCGGGAGCACGACCGCCCGCGGGCGGTCGGACGGCTCGACGCCGAGGAACTGGGGCCATCGCTCTCGGTCAGAGGTCACAGCGTGCCCCTCTCAGGCGGTCGTGTCGCCGAGGTTGAGCGGCGGGACCGCGAAGACCGCGGCCGCGACCACCGTCGTCCACATCCCGCCCTTGTGCCCCACGGCGGTCTGCGTGATGTTGCTCGTCCGCACGATCGCGTCGCTGATCCGCCAGATCTCCTTGCGGTCGTCGTAGCTCGAGTCCGGGTCGAAGGGGACGCCGAGCGTCGTGGCCAGCATCTGCGCCGCGAGGTCCTCGGCGTAGTCCCCGGCGATCCCCTCCCGCTCGCCGAAGCTGTGATGTTCGGAGAGGTAGCCGTACTTCCCCGGATCCTTCGGTCTGGCGACGCCCACCGAGGCGGCCACCAGACGGTGAGGCTCGTTTGTCGCGTTGTCCGACATGACGACGAAGAGTATCTGCCCGTCGTTCAGCTTCGACAGTCCGGCCCGCTTCGATATGATCCGCGCCCCCGGAGGGAGAATGCTGGAGACCCGGACGAGGTTGAACGTGGCGAGCCCGGCCTTCCTGAGGGCCATCTCGAAGCTGGCGAGCTTCTCCTTATGGCGGCCGACCCCCTTCGTCAGGAAGATCTCAGGTGCTCTGCTCATCGTGGCATTCCTTACACGGCGGGGGAGGTCTCTCGATGGTCTGGAACGGAGCGTCCCGGCCCCCCGTTGGCCCGGAGCCCGGACGGATTATAACGCCGAGCTCCGAGCGGCGTCAATCGACTCGGACAGGTCCTGCGGCCGCACACCGTCCGCGTTGACGCGGTCCTGTCGCCCCGCGTATCATCGGTCTCTCAGGGAGGTGCGCATGTGCAGGATGATCGCGGCGTCCGGCCGCTTCGACGTCGTCGCTCTCACCGATGGCCTCAGAGCGATGGCGTCGAACGACAACCGGCCGTTCCACCACGAGTACAGCGACCGCGGCTCCGACTTCGTCCACGCCGACGGCTGGGGTGTCGCGTGGTGCGAGGACGGACGGGTTCGTGTCGAGCGCGGCGTCGAGCCGTGCTTCGAGGATCCTGCGTTCGAGTCGGCGGCCCGCGTCGACACGGAGCTTCTCATCCTCCACGCCAGACGCGGCACCGGAGACAGCGGCGTCGCCCGGGAGAATACCCATCCGTTCACCGCGGTGCTCGACGGACGGGAGTGGGTCTTCTGTCACAACGGCACGGTCAGGGACACGTCGTCGCTCCTGGCGGTCGAGGGCATCCGGCCCCTGGGCGGCACCGACTCCGAGCGTCTCTTTCACCACGTCCTCGCCGGAGCCGACCCGTCCGACATCGTCGGCTCGCTGAAGGCATCGCTCGACGGGGTCGTCGACTTCACCTGTCTCAACTCCTTCCTCCTGACGGACCGGCGGCTCGCCTACGCCGCCCGGGCGGAGCCGGGCACGGAACGGCCTCGCTACTACACGCTGTGGATCGGCTCGGGCGACGAGTTCACGGTGGTCTCATCGGAGCCGCTCGAGGCCCTCGACATCGAGTGGACGCCGATGAGCGAGGGCGCGGCCCTGCTGCGGGCCGACGGGGGCTGAACGCCCCGTCATTGATTCTCTGCGTAATCTGTGATATGATAAGGTATTGAGCGTGCGCACGGGCTCCCGGGCCGTCAGGCCTTGGAGAGTCGGGCGCGCGGGGTTAGGTATGAGAGAGACCGTCGGTGCGACGGACGCTGGCGGCCATCGTCATATGAGCGGCACACCTGTACACACAGCGGAAGGAGCCGCAGGATGAGAACGACGACCCGCATCTTCGTACTCACTCTCGCGCTGGTCGCGCTGGCCGCGGCGGCCCACGGGGCCGACGGGGGCCCGAAGATCCAGGCGCTCGTCGAGTTCGAGTCGTACGCCGAGTGGAGGGAGTTCGTGAGCACTCCCGGACTCGACGTCATGCGCTCGAAGCCGGGCATCATGGTCCAGATCGTGACAGACGCGGAAGAGCTGGAGGAACTCCGCTCGCGGGGTCTCCGCATCACGGTCGAGATCGAGGACATGGAGCGTCACTACGCGTCCCGGATCCGCGGACCGAACTTCGGCGACTTCCACACGTACTCGGAGATGATCGACTTCATCGACGACCTCCACGCCGACTATCCTCTCATCACGACGGCCCGCGAGTCGATCGGAGCGTCGTGGGAGGGGAGGGCGATCTGGGCCATCAAGATCTCCGACAACCCCGACGTCGATGAGTCGGAGCCGGAGGTCTTCTTCGACGGCATGCACCACGCGCGCGAGCCGATGTCGCTCGAGGTCCAGCTCCACTACATGACCTGGCTCTGCTCCAACTACGGGACCGACCCCGAGGCGACCTTCCTCGTCGACAACCGCGAGATCTGGTTCGTCCCGGTCGTCAATCCCGACGGCTTCGTCTACAACGAGACGACCTACCCCTCGGGCGGCGGCATGTGGCGCAAGAACCGGCGGGACAACGCGGGCTCGTCCTGCTACGGCGTCGACCCCAACAGGAACTACGACTACATGTGGGGGACCTCGGGCATCTCATTCGATCCCTGCAGCGACGTCTACTGCGGACCGTCGGGCTTCTCCGAGCCCGAGATCCAGGCCTACAGGGACTTCGTGCTCGATCGCGACTTCATCACGAACGTGACCTTCCACTCGGTAGCCGGCATGGTTCTTCTGCCGTGGGGCTACGACTACAATGACCAGACGCCCGACGACGCGCTCTTCCGGACGATGGCCAACGAGATGGCCAAGTACAACGGGTATCAGGTCGGACAGGCCGGTGAGATTCTCTACGACTGCAGCGGCACGACCTGCGACTGGGCCTACGGCGTCGCCGACGTCCTCTCGCTCTGCGTCGAGGTCTCCGGGTCCGGGTTCTGGCCGGCGGAGAGCGAGATCGCGGGGCTGAACGAGGAGTGCCTCTGGCCGCAGATCTACGTGACGCGGGTGGCCGGCGGATATCTCGGCGTCGACGAGTACACGCTCTCGGGCGGTGACGGAGACGGCGAGCCGGACGCCGGGGAGACCCTCGATCTCGTCGCGACCATCGAGAATCAGGGCGTCGGCCTCGACATGACGAACGTCGACGTGACGCTCTCGACCGACGACGCGTACGTCACGCTCCACGACGCGACGACGACGCTCGGCTCGGTCCCCGCGCTCTCGACCGCCGACAACGGCTCCGATCCGTTCTCGTTCACCCTCGACGCGTCGTGTCCCGACGGGCACGGTCTGACGCTGACGCTGGAGATCTCGGGCGACAATTTCTACGCCGAGGAAGACATCTCCTGGATGGTCGGTACGCCGACCGTCGTCTTCTCGGACGACATGGAGAGCGGAACGGGCAACTGGGTCGAGAGCGACGGGTACTGGGGACTCACATCCTCGACGTACCACTCGTCCTCGAACTCGTACACGGACAGCCCCTCGGGTTCCTACGGCAACTACCGGAACACGTGGATCGAGCTCGCGACCCCCATCGATTTCTCGAACGCGGCCGCCGCCGAGCTCTCGTTCTGGCACCGGGTGAACACCGAGACCGACTATGACTACTGCTACGTCGAGGCCTCGGCCGACAACGGCGCAACGTGGTCTCAGGTCGGACCCAAGTACCACAGCGACAACGGCGGCTGGGAGCAGGTCGATCTGGACCTCTCACCGTACGTCGGCACCGACCAGTTCACGCTCCGCTTCCGGTTCAACTCGGACGCGTATGTGACCGACGACGGCTGGTACATCGACGACGTCACGATCTACGGACCCGATCCCTCGAACGCCCCGCCGGGTGCGCCGGTCCTCTCCGACCCGCCGGACGGCGGAACCGTCTCGACCCCGACGCCTGCGCTCGAGGTCTCGAACGCGACCGACGCGGACGCCGGCGACGTCCTGACATACGGGTTCCTCGTCTACGACGACGCCGAGAGAACGAGTCTCGTGACCTCGACGACCGGGGTTGCCGAGGGGAGCGGGACGACCGCGTGGACCGTCGGTACGTCGCTCGGGAGCGGTACCTACTACTGGACGGCGTACGCCGACGACGGCACCGAGCGCGGTCCCCTGATGGAGACCGGCTCGTTCACCGTCGACGATACGGGCATCGAGGGCGGCCCCGCGAAGCTGGCGCTTCACCCGCCGCTCCCCAACCCGTTCGCCGGGCGGACGATGATCAGCTTCGAGTCGCCGGCGGCGACCGAGGCGCGGGTCGAGGTCTACAGCGTTGACGGCCGACTCGTTCGCACGCTGCTCGCGGGAACGGTCGGCGCCGGGCGCACGGAGCTCTCCTGGGACGGCCGGGACCAGACCGGGCGGAGACTCGGAAGCGGTCTGTACTTCGTGCGCGTCTCGACGCCCGAGGAGACGCGGCACGGCAAGATCGTCGTCCTCCGGTAGTTCCGAAGGAACAGCTCAACTCCGAACGGGGCCCGCCGCATCGCGCGGCGGGCCCTTTCTTCATGCCGGAACGGCATTCAGCCCCGGCGACGGGATCGTGCGGGCCGTCTTCCCTCCGTTTGGTACGTCCCTTGCAAGAACATCGGTCGGGCGGGTGCGGCCTGGATGGGTCGTTCATCGCGCCGCCGCGAACGCGCACGACGCGAGAGAGGCCAACGAGGGGAGCCGGGGACATATGCGGGGTTCGACGATGCGGGCACTTCTTCTGCTGGGGCTGGGGCTTCTCCTGGGGTCGTGCTCCAGCACGGTCGGGCCATCGAGCCCTGCCGCCGACGGCGTGGCCGTCCGCATGGTGAGCGGCACGGTCATCCTGCCGGAGGGTGCGGCCGCTGATCCGGCCGACCTCGAGGTCGTGTCGATGGCCTCCCGCGCGCCGGTCGGAGCGGACGGAGCGTACAGCATCGAGATCCCCGAGACCGACGGGACCCAGATCCTGGCGGTCGTGGATGCCGCGGGCGCACCCGTCATGCTCGGTTCCGCCGGACCGGACGAGACGACCGGCGTCGGGATCGACGCGCCCTCGACGGCGCTCTCACTCGTCTTGATGAACCCGTATACCCTGATGTTCTCGCCGTCGGACCGCGCTGAGATCGCTCTCGCGGCACAGTCCAAGACGGACTGGCCCAGCGTGGTGGCCGCGGCCGAACAGGTCGTCGCCAGCTCGGCTTCGTCGCGGCTCGACGGCAACCTCGAGCCGGCGCTCATGCAGCTCGCGAGCGAACTCGTGATCGACGTCCTCGACGATTATCCAGCCGAGATGGTGTCGCTGGCGTCGCCGTGGATGGAGGACGCCCCCGGTGATGATGTCACCTGCGTCAACCCCGATCCGGTCTACTACGCCGGCAGGGTGACGACGATGGGAGGGAGCGACACGCTTCTCTTCGTCGTCAACTCGGAGAGGAACCGAGTCCGCGTCTCGCCTGCGTGGCCTCCGGCCGTCGACGCGGCGCTGGCGTCCCGTACGACGCTCGACCTCGGGGACGGCACGTTCGAGGTGGCCTTCTTCCGGGGCTCGTTCCGCACATTCGACAGATCGACGGGGGACGGACTCGCGTCGACCTGGAACGCGGCCCGGATGATCGCTGAGCTTCTCAACCTGTGCGGCGGCGTTGCCCCGGCGCCCGACCCCTCGCAGCTGGACCTGTCCGGGATGGCGACCGGAGCGCTCGCAGGCCGTGTGGGTTCCGGCGACACGTACGGATTCGTCGAGGGCGTCATGGGTCTGACCGTCGGCGCGTCGGACGTCCTCGCCCAGTGGTTGTGGGGCGAGGAGAACGAGGACTGCGCGGACTACCTGGAGGCCGTCTGCCCGGTCATCCAGGGTCTTTCCTTCTCGACGGAGGTCGTGGCCGGAGGGGAGAAGAGGATTCCCGTCGTGTCGACGCTCGTCGCCGCGAAGCCGGAGGATGCGCAGCGCATCAGCCAGCTTGACGGCGTCATGACGAACGCGGGGACGCACGCGCCTCCCGAGGCCGCCTTCGAGGTCGATCCCCCGTTCGCGACCGTCGGTTATCCTGTTTCGTTCGACGCCACGTCGGTCACCGACGCGGACGACCCGGTCACGGACCTCGAGGTCCGCTGGGACTGGGAGAACGACGGTACGTGGGACACGTCCTGGAACCGGATCAAGACGGCCGTCAGGATGTTCGACTCCCGGGGTCTCACCGAGGTGGCACTGCAGGTCCGGGACCCGAGGCACCTGAACGACACGGTCGTCCACGCGGTCAACGTCGGAGGGAGTGAGGAGACCGCGTCACATGTCGTGATACTCCGCGACGAGGTCCCGTGGTCGCCGACCGTTCCAGCCATCCTCGATCAGATGCTCGAGGTCATGGGGATCACGGAGGGCGACGGACCGAACCAGTACGAGGTCGTCGGATCCGATGACCTGCTGTCGCTCGATCTCACGCCGGGCGAGGACCTCGTCATTGTCCAGAGCGATCAGCCCCAGGCCTTCTACAATGCCTACGCCGCATCTCAGGTCATGCTCTCGCGATTCGTGGCGGGCGGCGGGACGCTCTTTTGGGAGGCATGCGATCTCGGCGCTCACGGAGGCTCGATCACGGACGCCGGAATCGAGCTCCCTGGAGCGGTCACGCTGTCGCACTACCAGACCTGGTACAACTACGTCAGCCTTCCCGGTGCGCCGATCGTCGAAGGGCTCCCGGAGGAGCTCTACGGCCAGTACGCGAGCCACGCGGCC
>WJMD01000182.1 GCA_014728125.1 Candidatus Effluviviaceae Genus V sp. | reverse complement strand
CGGGCCCTTCCCTCTGACACCGCTCGTGTCGACGACCGTCGTCTCGACGTCGTCGCGCTCCTCCATGGCATTGACGAGCCGCTCGAAGAGGAGCGTCGTCCCACCGATCGGAGGCGGCAGGGGTCCGGCGAGGAGGATGTGGAGTGGTTGGTTAGTCATCGGAAACCTCTGGAAGAAGACACGCTTCGCTCCGGAGGAACTGGATGATCCTCTCAGCGTTCGAACGCCACGAGAAGGAGGCCGAGGCAAGCCGCCTGCCCGACTTCGCGATCCTGGACGCGAGCTCCTGGTCTCTCAAGAGGATCTCGATTGAAGCAGCGAGATGTTCGGAATCACTCGGTGTGAACAGCAGCGCGTGCTCTCCGGATGTCACGATCTCGCGGATATTGGGCAGGTCGGGCAGGACGGTCGGGCTGCCTGACCCGAGATACTCGAAGACCTTGACCGGCGACCCATAGTCCTCTGTGTTGGGCAGCACGAGGACAGCGGCGGCGGCGGCGATCCGGGCAACTTCGGCGCGATCCTTCCTCCCGAGGAACCGGACGGCCGAACGGACACCCAGGGATTGAGCGAGTTCCTCGTGAGCGCGAGTGTCTCCGCCGCCTACGAGGACGAGATCGGAAGCGATGCTCCGGTCCACCTTGGAGTAGGCCTCGATGAGAAGGTCGACCCTGTGCCAGGGTTTGAAGTTCCCGATGAAAACGATACCCCCACCCTTCTCGACGTCGACAGCAGCTCCCTCCCTGTTCTCGGTCAGTTCCGGATCATATCCATTGTGCGACACGGTGATGTTCTCTCCACGGAGCCCCCTCTGAACGAGCCGGCTCCTGAGGACGCCGGAAACAGTGACTATGGCGGGAACGGCCCCGAGAGCCCGAATCTCCAACCACTCCGAGAGACGAAGTAGCCAGGTGGGAAGCCCCCGAAGACCGTGAGGCTCTTCTCGAAGGGTCGCATTCACCTCGACCGCGTACCGGCGCCCGAGCATTCTGAGAACAGGGTAGACGGGAGCGATGTCGTGGTAGTGCCGGATGTATACGCAATGTCCACCGAACGACGCCCTGAGGATGTCGAAGAAGAGGCAGACCCTTGCGAACCCCCGTGCCGGAGCGGAGCCGAGTCCCGGATGACGGAATCTCTCGACGAGCTTCGGTGTACCGAGAAGCTCAGCCCGCAACCCGAGGCTTCTCATTCCCGAGAGTGTGCCCTGAACGTGGACCCAGGGCGCCGCGAGGTGGTCCAGATGCACTGTGGGATGCGCGATGTACAGCAGAGACGGCAAACACGCCTCCTCATCCTCCAATGGAGACCCCACCCTGCACCAGATGGGCCGCAGGCACCACCTTCCCCTCTGTCTTCTCGTGGAGAGAGGCTAACGAGGTGACCGCAAGAACGAAGGCACAGGAGAGCGGAACAAGCTCGTTCGTGCTCACATCACCCGTGACCTGCGCATTGGCGACCGTGAACACGAAGAACCCGAGCCCCAGGGGAACCAGCCGACGAACCGGGACTCCGACCGATGCTCTCGCGGGAAGACGCCCAAGCCGCACCAGCGGCCAGAGAAGGAACCAGACGAGAAGGGCAAGACCCATCGCGCCGTTCTCGTACAACACTTCTAGGAACACGTTGTGGGGATAGTGTCTGATGTCGATTCCTCTCTCGAAATGAGCGAAGTCTCCCGTTCCGTTCCCGAAGAGCATCTCCGCGAAGTCGCTTCGCGCATATCCTGTCGCAGCACTCGCCCATCCTTCCACCCTCTGTCTCACGGAAAGAGCCGCTGTGCTGACGATCCTGAGTTCCGCCAGCGAGCCGGTCGGCAATGCCCCGTACGAGAGCATGAGACCAAGGACCAACGCGACGACCAGCACCCCTGCGACCGTACGACCCAGAACGGTCCCGCCGGCCGCACCGAAGGCTGCTGCCGCCGCCAGGAACCCCAGTATCGGCCCCTTGGAGGCAGTCGCCGCCAGATATCCCAGAAGCGGGGGCACGCACGCGAGAAGCGCGAAGCGAAGCCACACGCCGATCCGGGTACCCATGGCCCAGAAGATCGCGAGAAGCGAAAGCCCCAGGACGCGTCCCAGGTAGATCGGATTCTGCGCTCCGGCCGAAAGACGGAAGAACCGGTCCGCATCCGTCAGAAGTGCGAGCGGGCTCCCCTCCGTCGCATAGAGGAGAGCGCCGTACATGAGCCCACCTGTTGCCAGTCCGGCGACGAAACTCTCCAGCACCGCCTGACGCCTCGCGAGCAAGATGAACGCGACCGGCACCATTACCCAGTGCACCAGAATGAGAACGATCTTCCACGCGCCGTAGAGCGGGGCGCCGGTTGAGACGAGCCCGATAATCATGAGAACAACAAGGAGCCCGCTCGGCAGCACAAAGCGGGGAAGCCCGATCGGCCTCCTCTCCATGAGCGAACGCAGTATCGACCAGGTGATCAGGAGCAAAGCGGCCAGTGAGCGCGCAAGCGGGACGTCAGCGACGGCCAGCAATCCGGACCCCATGACGACGAGTACCCCCGCCACCAGAGCGACGAGCCGGTCAACTGAGATTGCTCTGGGAAGCAGGGGACTCAACTCCTCTCCGTCCGTTCTCCCGCAGTTCCTGCGAATGCCGAGCGCTGCCTTCGGACTCCCTCATGATGGAGGGCGAGAGCGGCCCCGGCGAGGGCTCCGAGAACGAGTCCCACAAGAGCGATGAGCCGTCTGTTCGGACTGACTCTGTCCTCCGGGGGAACGGCCGGATCGAGGACCTCGAATCCGTACTCGTCACGGACGTTCGCCAGCATCTTCTTCTGCATCTCCAGCTCGACCAGACGGTACAGGGCGTCCCGCACCTCGCCGGCCGACGTCTGCTGAAGCTCTCTCGAGAGATAATCCAGGCTACGTTCTGCTTCGGTCACGGCGCGGTCCCTCAGGTACCTGTTCGCACGACCGACGAATGAGTTGGCCCACTCCGATGCCGTGCCGGGATCGGTCCACTCAACCGACAGTGTGATGAGTCCCGTTTCTTCGCTCAGGAAGATCGTGCGGACCGCCGTGTCGAAGTACCTGTACGCGTTCCACATCGACGGGGTATCACTGCCGGCGCTCTCGTGCCAGCCGCCCGTCTCCTCGTCCCATTCGTCCGGATAGAGTTCGGGGAGCACGCCTTCCTCTCTGATGAACTCGTAGGTGAACTGCCGGGAGCCAAGAAGAGCTATGAGCTCCTGCCGTCTCTGGGTCATCGCGCCGGCTCCTCCGAGTCCCGCCAGATCGAGGTAGCGCCGAGTGGTCTCGGTCATCATACCGTCGGTCTCAGATGCCGAAGGAGCGAGGAGGGTCGACGCCCGGTAGACGGGCGTCATAAGATAGGAGATGGCGATCGCTGCGAGAGTAAACACCACGACGACGGCAAACACCCTCCATCGTTGATGCAGGACCGCTCCAAGGACATCAGAGACTGTAACCTCAGCGTTCTCCTGTCTCATCATGGCATCCCATCTGCCGGGCGGCCGAGCGACGGCAGTTCAGCCCCGTCCGCCCTGCACGTGAGGCGAAAGAGCGTTCAACGTCCGAAGGACAGCGCACGTCTTCTCAGAGCCTTGAACATGGCGCGGTCGGTCTCGTCGAGCGCGCCGAGCACGCGGAGCATCATCAGATAGCTGCCAGCCAGCAGCACCAGCGCGAGCGCCGTGAGACCGAGTCCGAGCGGGTGCAGCCTCCGGACCGCGAACCAGAACGGAGCCGCGGTGAGCACGATGGCTCCCAGAATCCTCATGGACTGTCTGCTGAAAGGCCACAGGCCGTGCAGCGCCCCCATTTCAGCGAGTCCGACGACGGCCGTGGTGAGAACGGCGATCGACGTGGAGAGGGCCGCTCCGAGGATCCCCATTCTCGGGATCAGGACGTAGCCGAGACCGAGGCTCACCCCCAACATCAGGATCGCGTTCACCATGGAGAGTCTCGTGTTCCCGAACGCCTCGAGAGCCGCAGCCTGTGGCCCGCAGGCCGCTACCGCGAGCCTTCCCGCGGCGAGCACGGCCAGTGCCTCGAGGCCTACATGGTAGCTCTCGGGAAAGAGAACGCCCACGATGTCCCGCCCGAGAAGAGCCACAATGAGCCACGCGAGTCCGCCGGCCATCAGCATCCACTTCCCGACTCTCCTGTACAGGAGGTCGCTGTTCATTCGGTCGCCCGTCGCCGCGAACCCGGCCGACAGCGGCTTGTAGATCTGCGCGAACGATGTCTGAATGAGGACGAGTATCAAGGTCATGTAGATGATGATCCTGTAGACCCCGACTTCGGCGGGCGAGCGATAGACTCCCAGGAGCAGCACACCGACGTTCACCGCGAAGACCACGACGAAGTTGTTCACGGACAGGGGCCAGCAGAAGGACATGACCTCTCTGATGTCCGCCTTCTCGGTCCTGCGGGAACGAAATTCAGGCAGCAGCCGGCCGCGAAAGAACACAAACGCAAGCAGCGCGGCGAAGAACAGACTGCCCACATAGGCAGATATCCAGCCCATCACGCCGAAGCCGAGAGAAAGGGCCGCCAGGGCCAGGCCGGTCTTGAGCGAAGGCAGGGCGAGCTGCTGGATGTAAACGCGGTAGCGAAGCTCCTTGATACCCACGAACGAAGCCGAGACGAGCTCGACCCACCCGAGCATCGGTATCGCGAGGAGCATCAGACGCAGTACGGGGGCGAAGCCGGGCGCCTCGAAGATGTCGCGCGCCAGCCAGCCGGCTGCGAGCGCGAGCACGACCATGACCACGGCCGCCGTCGTCGCCGTCAGGGTGAAGACGGAGCGGAGCAGATGGCCCACGCTGGCCTTCCGTCCGGCCGCCGTCAGGTACGGTATGAACCGCTCGAGTCCGCGCGGTGTGCCGAGGAGAACGAAGATCATGGCGATTGCCAGAACCGACTGCCCGAGCGTGAAGAGCCCGAGGCCCTCCGGTGTCAGCATCCGTGTGACGACCAGCAGGACAAGGTAGTTGAGCCCGGTCCCGACCAGTGACCCGCCAAGACTGATTCCGGACTCCTTGACGACCTTGCCCGCCCACGCGGGTGCGGTCTGTGCGTCCGTCGTACTCACTCGCTACTCCACCCTGCGCCGCTAACCAACCTCATGGGCGCACCAAGAGACGTCTGAGTGCCCGGCGGACTGCAAGGATCGCAGATCCTGCGCGCCCCATGGCGTAGAGGGGTGCGAGGAGCCCGGGCACGGACCATGTGGGGTCGATCCTCTGCGCCTCTCTCAGCTCTTCGCGCGCCTTACGGAACCGACCGGAATCCCGGTGGAACCTGGCGAGCCTGTAGTGCAGGAGTGCCCTCTTTCTCGGAACCAGGGGTCCCAGAGCAGGGAACTCCTCGACGGCCTTCCCGATCACGTCCGGAAGGTCGGAGAGCAGTCTGTCAGTCTTCTGCGAGTAGTTCCCACCGTGGACTCTGTGAGCCGCCAGCGGGCGGTCGATATACATGATGTCAGCGCCACCGACGAGTCTCAGGCACAGCTCGAAGTCGTCCATGCCACCCCTGATGCTCTCGTCGAAAAGACCGATGCGGTCGAAGCACGACCTTCGCACGAGGAGACCGATCACAGGGATGAAGTTGTGCAGAAAGCAGGCCCGGAGTCGCTGTTCCCTGGACATGCGGTTGACGTCTTGAGGAATGTACTCGTGGTGACACCGGCCCAGCGTTCTTCCTCTCTCATCGACCATCAGGACGTCAGAGAAGACGGCCTCCACTCCGCGCCCGGCTTCTTCAAGAGTCGAGACCTGGGTCTCGAGCTTCGATGGAAGCCAGACATCGTCCTGGTCGAGAAAGCCCACGAACTCACCGCGGCTCTCGCTGATGCCCGTGTTCCGCGCCGCAGCAATGCCCCTGTTCCTATCGTGCTCGACGAACCTGATCCTCTCGTCGTCCGCGGCCTCATCGAGGATGATCGACCGCGATGAATCGCTGGACCCGTCATCAACAACGATGATCTCGAGCCCATCAAGCGTCTGACTCCGAATGCTCCGCAGACACTCACGTAGATATGCCTCTCCGTTGTACGAGGGTACGACCGCGGATACGACCGGCGGGGGTGTTCTTCCGACGAGCAAGAGAAGCTCCAAGTGACAGCGCCGCGTTCCTCCGGCAGCGTCGGTTCCACGCACGCTCCGCTCGGAGAGAACGCGTGACCCGCAGTCCCCAAGCGGTGGCCGATCCTAATCGAACAACCCGACCGTATGAGCGCTCGCGGCCGCGAGACCGATCTGGTAGAGCACCTGACTGATGTCGAGCATGAACTGCATGCCGCCGAACCTGTCGAGCGATTCGGGAACCACGATGACATCGCCCGGCCGCGTGCGACGCGCCCTCGTGTCGACCGATCCGTCCGCGCGAACAACGTATGTCCGACCGCGGTCTGCGAAGCGCGTCGTCCCTCCCGCCTTGCGGATGTAGTGGTTGATGCTCCTGCCTCCCGCGTACTGGAAGGCCGTCGGGTTGTTGACCTGTCCGATGACCATCACGAAATCGGGCTTCTTTGGGACGTGCAGATGGTCGCCGTCGGCCAGGACGATGTCCTCGTCGCTGCCGGCCAGGTCCTCAGGGTCGTCGAGGTCGATCACCATCCGCCCGGTCGCCTCGATGCTCCTCAGCTTCGCCGCCAGCTCGGCTCCGGCCTCCAGCGCAGCCTGCCGGCGCGAGGCGTCGGACGCACTGCTCCGCGCGGGAGCGACCGACAGCCTCGACAGGTCGGCCTCCAGCTGGTCGGCCAGTCTGTCGAGTTGCTTTCTCTGAATGTCCTTGACCTCCGTCCTCCTGAAGACCGCGGCCGGAAGATGCGCGTCCTGCAGGAACCCCCCGAACCTGTCGATGAGCGACGAGAGATGCTCGCCCTCCTCGATCGGATACCGTCCGGGGAAGGCGACCTCGCCGGTCACCGTCACGACCTCGTCGCTCCGCCAGTTCGACATGCGCCTGATGAGAAGACGGTCGTACGACTGAAGCAGCAGATCCGCGTTCGGGTCTCCCTCGAGAATGCCGGCGAGATCGACCGCGACATGACGGAGCCTCCGTCTCTCTCCGTCGATGATCTCGTAGCGCGTCAGCTCGGCGTGGTCGCGATAGGAAGCCTCTGTGAGGTTGCCGCCCGCGAAGATGAGGTCGGAGACCCGCATCCCCTCGAAGAGCGGATATCGTCCAGGCTTGTTGACCTCGCCCAGGATCTGCACCTCCTCCTCTTCGCGGAACTCCCAGACCGAGTGAACGGCCAGCTCATCCAGGTCCTCGAGCACGACGTTTGCAAGGGAGTCACCGTCGAGGACGGCGCCGAGGTCGACACCGATCCGTTCGACATCCATACTGGGCACGTGCGTCCTGAAGAGCTCCGCCTCCTGGAGCCAGGCGTCCCTGGTGAGACCTCCGGCCGCCAGGACGAGGTCGAGCACCCGCATGTCCTTCCTGTGCGTGTAGGCCCCCGGCGAACGGACCTCGCCGCGCACGCTCACCCTTGGGACGTCGCGGAAGCTCGCGCGATGAAAGACGTAGACTCGGTCGCGCGGTTCGAGTTCGAGGTTCGCCTGCGGGTCGCTCTCGATCAGCGCCCCGCCGAGGTCGAACCCAACGTACTCCGGTTCACGGGTGAGCTCGTTCTCCCGCTCGATGAGCGCGTAGTCGAAGTACGTCTCTGGAAGAAGGTCCTCAGACTCCGGGATGAGGTCCAGTACCCGCATCCCGTCG
>WJMD01000181.1 GCA_014728125.1 Candidatus Effluviviaceae Genus V sp. | reverse complement strand
AGGAACGCCGAGCGCGTCGGGCTCGCACCGGAGGCGGCCGCCGCGCTCCGTGACGTTGTCGGGGAGCTGCGGAGAGCCCTTGCGGGAATCGGCAGCGAGATACCACCGGAACCCGAGTGCGTGCGCCTGGCGGACAGACTTGACGAGGTGATCGCCCCCGTCGCAGAGGCTCTCGAGACCCTCAGGGACGAGGCGCGACGGGAGCGCTCGACCTCGCTCGGCGCGGCGCTCAGTGCGGCACTGAAGCCGTGGGTCGAGGAGGCCGACCGGGAGGGCGTACGCGTAGAGATGCCGGATCTCGGTCCCCTGAGAAGGCTCCGCGTGCACGCGACGGGGCAGGAGCTGGAGCACGCGTTCGACAACCTCATCGGGAACGCCCTTCGCGCGCTTCGCGACGTGACGGACCCCAGGCTCTCCATCTCGTGTCTCACGGGAGCGCACGAGGTCCGTGTCAGGTTCGAGGACAACGGAAAGGGCATCGACGCGGAACGGCACGAGGTCATCTTCCTGGAGGGCGTGAGCGATCGGGAGGGCGGCGGCAGCGGTCTTCCGACATCGCGGGAGGCGCTCAGGCGGCGGTCCGGCGATGTGGTGCTGATACGTTCTGCGCCGGGGAGAGGCTCGGTCTTCGAGATCAGGCTGTTGACCACATAGGAGGGAACATGACCCGGCGGAAGCCGCAGGTGCTCATCGTCGACGACGAGCCGTACGGAGCGGACATCGCGGCGCGGCTCGAGAGGGAGTTCTCCTTCGATGTGGTGGAGACCTTCACCGAGGCTCAGAGGAGGATCGAGGACAAGCGCTACGACCTGGCGTTGCTCGACATCGACCTCGGTGATGGACCGAACGGCATCGACCTGCTCAAGTGGGTGCGGAGCCAGGACATGTTGCTTCCGGCGATCATGCTGACGAAGATCGCCGACATGGAGAAGATCGTCGAGAGCATCTCGAACGGCGCGTTCTACTACATCATCAAGGGGCGGACCGCGACGCTCAAGGAACTCAGGCACGTGGCCGAGAAGGCCATCGAACACGGGCGACTCCGGAGGGCCGTTCCGCCGCCGTCGGAGGACGAGCCGGATGCTCTCGCCCGGATTGCGGGGGTCAGCCCCGCCATCAGGAGTATCAAGGAACAGATAGCCGAGCTGGCCGACACCGACATCAAGGTCCTCATCGAGGGCGAGACGGGCACCGGCAAGGAGCTCGTCGCGCGGGCCATTCATGAGCTCGGGGAACGGGCGGACGTCGGTGCATTCGTCCCGGTCTGCTCCGCGGCGATCCCGGAGACGCTCGCTGAGGCGGAGCTCTTCGGTGTCGCGAAGGGCGGTCACGCCGAGGCGTACCGCGACCGGGTCGGCCGCTTCGAGCTGGCCGATCGCGGAACGCTCTTCCTCGACGAGATTCAGGATCTCTCACCGGGCATCCAGGCGAAGCTGCTGCGCGTTCTCGAGGACGGGACGTTCGAGCGCGTCGGTGAGAGCGTCAGCCGGGCCACTCACGCGCGCATCGTCTCCGCGTCGGTGCTCCCTCTGGACGGCATGATCCAGGACGGGACGTTCCGTCCCGAGCTCTATCAGCGTCTGGCGAAGGCCGTGATCCGGATACCGCCTCTTCGCGAGCGGCGGGAGGACATCGGCCCGACCGCGGCAGCGCTCGTTCCCAGGGCTGCCGCCGAGGCGAAGCGGCATCACGTGACCGGCATCTCGGCGAGCGCGATCGCCTCACTCGAGGAGCACGACTGGTCGGGCGGCAACGTCCGGGAGCTCCTGGCGGTCATCTCGCGTGCGACGCTCCGCACCCGCGGCGACACCATTCAGGTCGAGGACCTCGACTTCGGCTTCGACTACGGGGTCGACACGGTCGTTCCGCCGTATAAGGAGGAACTGGAACGCATGACACGCCGGTTCCAGCAGCGCTACTTCTCCCACCTGCTCCGCATCACGAGAGGTAACGTCCGCGCGACGGCCGAGAAGGCCGGGCTGCATCACACGAGCGTCTATGACATCCTGAAGACTGTCGAACTCGAGTCGGGGGACTTCAAGGAGTAGGCGTCATGGCGTCGTCGCGTCGAATCGGGAGAGCGATCTCCAATGGACGCGTGGCGCGTCTGGCCGAGCGATTCTACCCGGACCGGCTCACGGCCGACGCCGACGAGGCGTTCTTCCACTGGATCCGGAGCAAGCTCCCCGAACGCGCCGATGTCCTGGAGATCGGTGCCGGCCCCGGGCACACCCGGGTCCACGGGCTGCGCACGACGTCCCGGAGCGTGACCGGCATCGACCTCGACCCGGCGGTCCTCTCGAATCCGTCGCTCACCCGCGCTCTCGTCTCCGGGTTCGAGACGATGCCCTTTCCCGATGAGGCCTTCGACGCGGTGATCGCGAACAACGTCGTCGAGCATCTCGATGATCCGGTCGCGCTCGTCGTCGCCTCGATTCGGGTTCTGCGGAAGGGCGGGTCGCTCTATCTGAAGACCCCGAACCTCGACCACTACGTCGGTGTTGCGGGACGACTGACGCCTCACTGGTTCCACGTTGCGTACAATCACCGTCGCGGTCGGCCGGAGGGCGAGACGCACAGGACGCGCTACCGCATGAACACCGTCCGGGCCATCAGTCGCTGCGCTCACAGGTGCGGACTCGATGCCGAGGTCCGCACGTTCGAGGGGACCCCCGAGTACCTCATCTCCAACCCTGGGCTCTTCCTCGCGGGCGTGCTCTACGAGCGCGCGGTCAACGCCGCGTCTCTGCTGCGCCCCTTCCGGTGCGTGCTGCTGGCGCGGCTGACCCGTGTCTGACCTGTCCGACGCCGCCGGTCGACCTCTGTTGCCCCTCCGCGCTATTCTTGCTATAATGTAGAAACAGAACCCTCATGGAAGGAGCCTCTCGCATGCGCCCCCGTTTCCTCGCCCTGTTCCTGACTCTGACAGTGTCGGTCGCTCCGGCCGCCGCGCTCACGGCGGCGACGGGCGACGTGCTCGAGAGGGAGCGCCGGGACGCACCAACGGCCGGCCGCTTCTGGGTCTTCTTCGAGGACAAGGGCATCCCGTCCGGAGAGCGGGCCGCGGCACTCGACGAGGCGCGCGCCGTCCTCACGGAGCGCGCGCTCGCCCGACGGGCCCGCGTCGGAATGGAGCTCAACGAGAACGACCTTCCTGTGGTGGAGGCGTACGTCGACGCCGTCGCGGGCACCGGCGTCGAGATCGTCACACGGAGCCGCTGGCTCAACGCCGTCTCCGTCCGCGGCGACGACACAGCGCTCGCCGAGCTCGCCGCATTTCCGTTCGTCCGAGAGGTCCGTCCGGTCGGGCGGGGCACGAAGGAGCTTCCGGAGATCACGCCCGCGGAGCCGGCGACCGATCTGCCGGCGCCGCGCGGGAGGTCGCTCGACTACGGCTCGTCGCAGAGCCAGCTCGAGCAGATCCAGGTCCCCCTTCTTCACGACGACGGCTTCGACGGCAGCGGCGTTCTCATCGCGATGCTCGATACGGGTTTCGATACCGACCATGAAGCGTTCCGTCACCTCGACATCGTCGGGGAGCGCGACTTCATCAACGACGACACCGAGACGGCGAACGAACCCGGTGACCCCTCGGGGCAGGACAGCCACGGAACCGCGACGCTGTCGTGCGTCGGAGCCATGAAGGAGGGCGTCATCTACGGAGGCTCGTACAACGCGAGCTTCCTTCTGGCCAAGACCGAGATCGTCGACCAGGAGATCCAGGTCGAGGAGGATTACTGGGTCGAGGCCGTCGAGTGGGCCGACAGCCTGGGTGCCGACGTCGTCTCGAGCTCGCTGGGGTATCTCTACTGGTACACGTACGAGGACATGGACGGCGAGACGGCCGTCACGACCGTCGCGGCCGATATGGCGGCCGCGAGGGGTATGCTCTGCGTCAACTCGATGGGCAACGAGGGCAATGACCCCTGGCTCTACATGATCGCCCCGGCGGACGGCGACAGCGTGCTTTCAGTCGGTGCGGTCGACTCGTCCGGCATCCGCACGGCGTTCAGCTCCGTCGGTCCGACCTATGACGGCCGCATCAAACCGGATGTCATGGCGCTCGGGCTCTACGCGTTCGTGGCGACGACGGCCGACACCGCAAGCTACGGAAGCTCCAGCGGGACGTCGTTCTCGTGTCCGCTGACCGCCGGTGCCGTGGGGCTTCTGCTCCAGGGACATCCCGACTGGACCCCGTGCGAGACGATCGCGGCGCTCCGTTCGACAGGCACGTTGTCAAGCTCTCCGGACACGCTGATGGGGTGGGGCATCGTGCAGGCACACGACGCCATGTACTCCGCGCCGCTCGACGTTCCCGAGGAAGGCGGGCGCGACAGGCTGATCGTCATGTCGCGGCCGAACCCCTCCTCGGGCGCCACGACGCTCTCGTTCACGAACGAGCGGGCCGGGCGCGTCCGCGTCTCCGTCCATGACGTCGCCGGCAGGCGGGTGAGCGTGCTTGCGAACCGTCCGATGCAGGCCGGACCCGTCTCGCTCACGTGGGACGGTACCGGAGGCGACGGACAGCGTGCGGCGAGCGGCATCTACTTCCTGCGGGTCGAGACCCCCGTTCGAACCGGAACTTCCAGAATCGCGCTCCTCAGGTAGGCGGACGCTTCCTGAGGGTGCAGACGGGAGGGGCGGTGCATGAGCGCCGCCCCTCTTCCTTTCCGCACCGGCGGGTTTCCTGCTTGGCTATTGACACAAGGCGCCAGGGCTTACAGAATCCGGGCGAGGCCGTCATGTGACCCCATCGGGCCTTCGAACGTCCCGTGACGCGTCACGGCCTCGAGCAGAACCGCGCGCAGCTTCGCCTGCACGCGGCGTTGGTGCTTGCCGAACTGATCCTCATGGGATCGATCCGGAGGACCGATGATGATCTGCCGGAAGCGCAGCCTGCGTGCCCTGGCGGTCGCAGTCGCCGCTCTCAGCCTCTCCCTTCCCGCAATCGCGCAGACACCCACCGAAGCCCAGCTGGACGTCCTGAGAAGCCTGCCGCAGGCGGAGCGAGAGCGCCTGCTCCGGGAGTACGGCGTCGTTCCGGAGTCGGCGACGTCGCCGGAACGCGACGTCAGCACGCCGGACGTCACGTCGCCGCGGCAGCAGGAGACGAGCGACCTGGAGCGTCGCCTCTCCGGAGATGAGGCGCCGGCCGTGCCCGACACGCTCGGGTCGCCGCTCGCGGAGACCCCTGAGGGCGAGAGCATCCGGAGCGCGTTCGAGAACTTCGTGTCGGAGGCCGAGCCGCTGGTCGTCGACCGCGACCTCCGCCAGTTCGGATACGAGCTCTTCGCCGGGGCGCCGACGACCTTCGCGCCGGCCACCGACATCCCCGTGAGCCCGGACTACATCATCGGCCCCGGCGACGAGGTCGTCGTCCAGCTCTACGGCAAGACGAACAGGACGACCACGCTGACGGTCGACCGCGACGGGGTCATCGCCTTCCCCGAGCTCGGTCCCATCACCGTGGCCGGCCTCACGTTCCGCGAGATGAAAGAAACGATCGCCCGGGACGTGGAGCGTCGGATGATTGGCGTCGAGGTCAGCGTTTCCATGGGTCGACTGCGGTCGATCCGGATCTTCGTTCTCGGAGAGGTCTTTCAGCCCGGGAGCTACACGGTCAGCGGGCTCTCGACACTGACCAACGCCCTGCTCGCCAGCGGCGGGGTGCGTAAGATCGGGAGCCTCCGGGACGTTCAGCTCAAGCGCGAAGGGGAGCTGGTAGCGACGCTCGATCTCTACGACCTGCTGCTCGAGGGCGACACGTCCGGTGACGTACGCCTGATGCCGGGCGACGTCGTCTTCGTTCCGCCGGTCGGTCCGATGGTGGGAGTCGCCGGCGAGGTCCTGAGACCGGCGATCTACGAGATCGACGACGGCACGACCGTGGCCGAGCTCCTCGAGCTTGCCGGCGGATTCACACCGACCGCCCATGACGGTCTGCTGCAGCTCGAGCGCGTCGAGAAGTCAGGGAGGACGACCTACGACCTGTCGCTGGCGGCGACCGATCTGTGGACCGTGCAGGACGGCGACCTCGTGAAGGTCTACCCCGTGCGCGACCGGGAGGAGAACGTCGTCTTCCTGACCGGCAACGTCGTCCGTCCGGGCAAGCGCCAGCACTTCGACGGGATGCGGGTACTGGACCTCATCCCGGAGTCTGAGGACCTTCTTCCAGAGACGTACTTCGACTACGCGCTCATCGAGCGGGAGAACGAGCTCACCCGTGAACCGGAGTACGTTGGGTTCGACCTCGGCGGGGCGCT
>WJMD01000180.1 GCA_014728125.1 Candidatus Effluviviaceae Genus V sp. | reverse complement strand
GCTTCACGGGCCGCGCGGTCCCGACCGGGCCGCGCGGCGCCGCCATTCGGGCGAGGGGAGGTCGCGCCGACGATGCAGGAGGGCCTCGAGGCAAGAGAGGCGACCCAGGGGTCGCGTTCCGCGGGCCCGCGCCGGCCGTCGAGGGGCCTTCGCCCCGCGCGTGTACGAGAGAACCTCTCGGCATACATGTTCATCGCGCCGTTCATGATCATCTTCGGCGTGTTCCTCGCGTACCCCGTCTTCTACTCGCTCTACCTCGCGCTGCACCGCGTTCCCACCGACTCGTTCGACGTCTTCGGTTCGCTCCGCTTCGTCGGGCTCGCGAACTTCCAGCTCCTCTTCTCAGACGTCAAGTTCTGGTGGTCGGTGCTGATGACGCTCTACTACGCGGCGCTCATCATCCCGGCGGGCATCGCGGTCTCGCTGACCCTGGCGCTCCTTCTGAACAACCGCCTGAAGGCCGTCGCGTTCTACCGGAGCGCGTTCTTCATGCCCTACGTCCTCGACATGCTGGTCATCGGCATCGTCTGGACGCTGATCTACAGCCCGCACGTCGGCATCCTGGTCCGGATCCTCGAGAGCGTCGGCATCACGGCGTTCTCCGAGCGCGGCTTCCTCGGCATGCCGTCGACGGCGATGCCCGCGGTCGTTCTGACGAACGTGCTCAAGGGCGCGGGGTTCGGAATGATCCTGTACCTTTCGGCGATCCAGAACATACCGCAGTCGCTCTACGAGGCGGCCTCGATCGACGGAGCCTCCGGATGGCAGCGCTTCCGCTCGATCACGCTCCCGCTCGTGAAGCCGATCACGTTCTTCATGGTCATCATCGGAACGATCTCGGCCCTGAACGCGTTCGTCGAGGTCTACGCCATGACGGGAGGCGGGCCGAACGTCGACGTGGGGGGGCGCGCGCTCGGAGCCACGTGGGTGACGGGCTACTACGTCTTCGATACATTCTACAACCAGTTCCGCCTGGGGTACGCCGCGTCCATGTCGTACGTACTCCTGGCACTGACGCTCGTCGTCACGTTCGTCAACCGGCACTTCCTGGGGGCAGAAGAGGAGCGATGACCCCGCTTCGGAGGGAGCGCCGCTCGGGAGAGATGGGATGACACCGCAGGCGAAGACGCGCATACGGAAGATAGCCGTCTACGTCGGGCTGACGGCCGCGGCGGTCGTCGTGCTGTTCCCGTTCTTCTGGATGATTGTGACCTCGATCAAGCAGCCCGGACAGGCGTTCACCCCGAACATCTTCCCGGAGAACCCGACGCTCGACAACTTCCAGCGGGTGCTCTCGGAGTTCGGGTTCGCGCGCTACTTCGTGAACAGCGTCATCGTCGCGACGAGCGCGGCGCTCTTCGCGACGCTCTTCGCCGCGCTGGCCGGCTACGCGTTCGCGAAGAAACACTTCTTCCTGCGGGACAAGATCTTCGCGTTCCTGTTGGCATCCCTGATGATCCCCGGGCTCATGTACGTCGTGCCCCAGTTCGCGGTCATCAACCAGCTGGGCTGGATGAACACGTATCGCGCGATGATCATCCCGCATCTGGCCAATGTCTTCGGGCTCTTCCTCATGCGGCAGTACATGCAGACCATTCCCTCAGAGCTTCTCGAGGCGGCGCGGATCGACGGTGCGGGCGAGTGGCAGGTCTTCTCGACCATCATGGTCCCTCTCTCGATCCCGATCCTCGCGACGCTCTTCCTGTTGACATTCCAGTTCCACTGGAACAACTTTCTGTGGCAGCTCATCGTGACGAACCTCGAGCGGCTCTACACGGTGCCGGTCGGACTGGCACTCTTTCGGAGCCAGCACGAGCAGTCGTACACGCTGATCATGGCGGGGTCGTGTATTTCGGTCCTGCCGATCGCGGCGATCTTTTTCTTCGCGCAGCGGTATTTCATTGAGGGCATGACGATGGGCGCGGTGAAGGGGTAGACCGCGCCGTACGTTCGAGAACAGGGAGACAGCTTCATGCGAAAGGCCATACTGCTTATCGCCGTCGGACTCGTTGGATCGCTCGCAGTCGGTGGCTGCGGCGGGGGCGGGGACGAGGCGACGCTGACCATCTGGCAGACGTACAACGATCAGGAGAACCCCGTCTTCAAGGACATCGTGGCGGAGTTCGAGGAGTCGCACCCCGGCGTCACGATCGACGTCGTCCGCCTGCCGTTCGCCGGCGCCGAGCCGAAGATCATGACGGCGCTCACGACGAACACAGAGCCGGACATGGCGCGGGTCGACGTGTCCTTCCTGGCGAAGCTCGCCACCAAGAACGCGCTCTACGATCTGACGCCGCACGTGCCTCCGGCGTTCCGCGAGGAGATCCTCCCGGTCGCGCTCCAGAGCTGCATGCTGAACGACAAGCTGTGGGGGCTCCCGGACCAGACGAACGGTCTGTGTCTCTTCTACAACCGCGAGCTCTTCCGCGAGGCGGGGCTCGACCCGGACCGTCCGCCGGCGACGTGGGACGAGCTCATCGAGTACGGGAAGCAGCTGACGAACAAGGAAGAGGGCGTCTTCGGCATCGGCGTCAGGAACTCGCTGTGGTGGTCGCTGCCGTTCTTCTACACGTACGGAGCCGAGCTCCTGTCCGAGGACGGGACCCGATGCCTGCTGGCCTCCGAGGAGGGCGTCGCAGCCTTCCAGCTCAAGGTCGATCTCTATCAGAAGCACGGCATCGAGGGCGGCGCGTGGCGCGCGGGCGGCATCCAGAACGACCTCGGCTTCCAGAACGGCCGCTACGCCATGATCCTGAACGGGCCCTGGGCCGTGAAGACCCTGGAGAAGGCCGGCATGGACTTCGGCGTCGGGCTGATTCCGGAGGGGCCTGAGGGGACGCACACGAATGTCGGCGGCAACAACCTCGTCGTATTTCGGAACGCGAAGAACCCGGAGCTCGCGGCCGAGTTCCTGATGTTCGTGGCGAGCGCTGAGACACAGACGATGTGGTCCGACCGTCTGGGGCAGATCCCGATCAACATGGGCGCACTCGACACGATCGATGCAGAGAAGCACCCTTACCTGCCCATCTTCGTCGAGCAGATGCAGACGGCCATCGCGAGACCGCAGACGCAGTACTATCCGGAGATCGAGAACCTGATGAACCCCGAGATGCAGGCGGCGCTCGATGGGACGAAGTCGGTCGAGGCCGCTCTCGAGACGGCGGTCGGGGAGATCGACAAGCTGCTTGCAGGTGAGCTCGAATAGGGAGAGACCTCACGCGCTCGCGCGGCGCACGGTGGAGGTGAGTCCATGAGACGGTTTCTAACACTGCTTGCTCTAGCGGCGCTACTGGCGGCGGTCGTGCCGGCGGGCGCCGAGGTGCTGGCCACGTGGGACGATCCAGAGGGAGACGACACGGGCGACGGCGACTACGCGTATCCGACCAACGAGGCGTTCGGCGAAGGGGGTCAGGCCGACCTCCTGTCGTTCGCCATCGAGAAGGAGAACGGCAATCTCATCTTCGTCTTCACGATCCGGAACCTCGTAGACCCGTGGGACGTCGGGAATCGGCTGACCATGGTGGCCGTCGCGATCGACACCGAGGACGGCGGCGACGAGGAGCTCAGGCGGAACGCGAACGTCTGGCTCGAGCAGCCGTCCGAGTACCAGATCTTCGCGGCCGGTGAGACGGTGCAGATGATCGACGTGAACTCCGAGCCGGTGGATGTGGGAGTGTCGGTCGCGACCGACATGGAGGCCGGCACGATCAGGATCTCGGTGCCGATCGATGCCCTGAACGGCGCCGCGTCCGACTGGCGCTACACACCGGCCGTCGGCCTGCAGGACGACTACGGCGCCGGCGGTCTGGGTGACTTCCGCGAGGTCAAGGCCGAGGCCGGGGAGTGGAGAGGCGGTGGCGGCGACGACCTGGCGCTCGATCCGAACGTCTACGACATCGTCGTGCCGGAGCCGAAGAAGATGTTCGGCCTCTTCGGAGGCTCGAAGCGGTCGCAGGACGAGATCCTCGGCGGATGGAGCCTCGACGACGGGAAGATGGCGACGGTTCCCGCGCTCGAGATCGACTGACAGGACAACGAACCCGGCACCGGCCGGGAGGTTCGCGATCGGCTCCAGGCAGTGACGGAGCCGATCGTGGTATGAGGGCGAGGTGACATGATGATTACGAAAACGACGACGTTCTTCGCCGTGGCGACCGCGGCACTCCTTCTGGGCGCCTCAAGCGTGTGGGCGCTTCCGGAGGCCGTCGACGGCGGCGTCCGGTTCACCGTGGAGGCTCCGGACGCATCGAGCGTGCACCTCGCCGGCGAGTTCAACGCCTGGGACCCCGAGGCGACGCCGATGTCCGACGAGGACGGCGACGGCGTCTGGGAGGTCGTGGTCGACCTCCAGACGGGGAGGTCGTACCAGTACAAGTTCGTCATCGACGGCGGGGCCGAGTGGCGTCCCGACCCGGACAACCCGGAGCGGGTCGATGACAACTACGGCGGGTACAACACCGTCATGGCGGTCACTATGGACGGCGGGGTCGTACTCGGCTCGATCGAGGGTCCGGAGTCCTTCGAACCGGTCGTCGATGAGCTCAAGCCGGTGGGAAGGCCGCTCTCGATCGCCGTTGTCTGGCACCAGCACCAGCCGAAGTACCTCAAGAACCTCGAGACCGGCGAGTACCACGAGCCGTGGGTTCGCCTCCACGCCATCAAGGACTACTACGACATGGCGGCGATCCTGAAGGACTACCCCGACATTCACTTCACCATCAACCTGACCCCGGTGCTCCTGACGCAGCTCAAGGATGTCATCGAGGGATACGACACGGGGGGCGCGACCGACCGGTACCTTCGCATGACGCTCAAGGACGCGGCCGATCTCGACCTGGACGACAAGGTCTTCCTGCT
>WJMD01000179.1 GCA_014728125.1 Candidatus Effluviviaceae Genus V sp. | reverse complement strand
GCGGTCGCCACGGCGTCGTTGATGTGTCGCATTCCCTCCACGACGCGCCGCATCTCACGGCAGACGAAGAACCGGAAGAGCAGGTAGTTGACGACGCCCACGGTCAAGCCCGCGGCGACGCACATCATGAAGAAACGCGCGCTCAGAGCTCCGCTGTCGTTCAGTGCGAACGCCGCGAACGGCGGGAACAGCAGGCCGATGCCGGCGCCGAAGGCGAGCATCGATGCGAGGAGTTCGCGGAAGACGCTGCGCCGTGGGCCCGCAATGCGGGAACGTGCCATCGGGAACTCCGTTCAGATGAAATCTCAGATTGCACCTTACTGAGCCCTGACGAAGCAAGACACATGCCACATTCTGTGCATGTGTGCTCGGTCCCCCGGGAACGGAAGCCCCCCGTGTCGAGGGCTGTGCGCCGCACGCCGGGGACTTCGAGGGTAGAACGCCCCCCGTCGAATCTGTATGATGGGGATTCTGACGCTCCACCTGTCTGATTCCCGATGACCGGTCGCCCCGGCGGCCGGCGGGAGGCTCGACCATGCGCATCGCCCTCGCACAGCTCAACGCGACCGTCGGCGACTTCGACGGCAATCTCGAACGGGCCGTCCGCGCGCTCGACGATGTCCGTGATGCGTCCCCCGACCTCGTGGTCTTCCCCGAGCTCTTCCTGACGGGCTATCCTCCCCGGGACCTTCTGGAGCGGAGCGCCTTCCTGGACCGGACGGAGGAGGCTCTCGACGGGTTCCGGGAGCTCAGTCGAAGGCTCCCCGGGACGGCGCTCCTCGTCGGAACCGTCCTCCGGAACGAGGCGCCGGTCGGCAAGGGACTTCTGAACGCAGCGGTGCTTGTGAAGGACGGCTCGGTCGTCGGGTCGGCCGCCAAGACGCTTCTCCCGATGTACGACGTGTTCGACGAGGCGCGCTACTTCGACAGGGCGGACACGATCGCGCCGCTGAGGCTCGACGGCACGGCGGTCGGCGTCACGATCTGCGAGGACGCCTGGACCGCCCCGGACCTCTGGCCCAGGCGCATCTACGAACGCGAGCCCGTCGCGGAGCTGGCGGACGCCGGAGCCGAACTTCTTGTCAACATCGCGGCCTCCCCCTTCTACGTCGGCAAGGACGTCGTCCGCCACCGCCTCTTCGCCGACCACGCCAGAGAGCGCGGCGTCCCGTTCGTCGTCGTGAACCTCGTGGGCGGCAATGACGAGCTCATCTTCGACGGGCGCAGCATGTGCTTCGCGGCCGACGGCCGTCTCCTGGCGTCGCTGCCCGCGTTCGAGGAGGCCGTCGCGGTCGTCGACACAACCTCATCCGGGACGGTCGACTTCGTGCCGGAGAACCGTCCGGAGGCGGTTCGGCGCGCCCTGGTCATGGGAGTTCGCGACTACGTGCGGAAGTGCGGCTTCGAGCGCGTACTCATCGGACTCTCGGGCGGGATCGACTCGGCGGTCGTCGCGGCGATCGCGGTCGAGGCCCTCGAGCCGGGCAATGTGCTCGGGGTGACGATGCCGTCTCCGTACTCGTCCGAGGGCAGCGTCACCGACTCCAGGGAGCTCGCGCGCAACCTCGGAATCGAATGCCGCGAGGTCGCCATCTCGGAGATCTACGACGCGTACCGGAGCACGCTTTCCTCGAACCTCCCCGAGGACCGCGTCTCGGTCGCCGAGGAGAACATCCAGGCGCGCATCCGGGGGAACATCCTGATGGCGCTCTCGAACCGCTCGGGCGGCCTCGTCCTCTCCACAGGCAACAAGAGCGAGCTGGCGGTTGGTTACTGCACGCTCTACGGCGACATGACGGGCGGACTGGCCGTCCTCTCGGACGTCCCGAAGACGATGGTCTACGAGCTGGCGACGCACATGAACGCCGAGCACACCGTGATACCCGAGGCGATTCTGACGAAGCCCCCGTCGGCCGAGCTCAAGCCGGGACAGGTCGACTCGGACACACTCCCCCCGTACGATGTTCTCGACCGCATCCTCGACCGGTACGTCGACCGCGGCGCGACCTTCGAGCAGATCGTCTCGGAGGGGCTCGACGAGGACGACGTGCGCTGGGTCATCAGGAACGTCAACGCCAACGAGTACAAACGCAGGCAGGCCGCGCCGGGTCTCAAGGTCACGACCAAGGCGTTCGGTATGGGGCGCAGGATGCCGATCGCTGCTCGATACGACACCTGGAACACCTAGAGACGCCGTCTCCGGCCGGTGCGGGCGGGAGACGGCACAGCATCCTCTGGAGGACGATGTGAAGAACGTGTGGCTCGAGAAGTTCGCGAAACTCATCGTCGAGTACTGTCTCGACGTGGACAAGGGCGACCTGGTGCAGATCAACGGCGTTCCTCTGGCCGCCCCGCTGGTCAAGGAGGTCTACCGGGAGACCCTGAAGGCCGGGGGCCATCCGTTCGTCCGCGTCGGACTGCCGGGACTCGGCCCCGTCTTCTATGAAACGGCCGGCGACGAGCAGCTCTCGTACGTCAACCCGGTCGACATCTACCAGGTGAAGGAGATCGACAAGGTCGTGAGCATCCGGGCGCCGGAGAACAAGAAGGCCCTGACCAACGTTGACCCCGCCAGGCAGCAGAAGGCGAACCGCTCGAGGAAAGACCTCCGGGAGATCTTCATGAAGCGGGCCGGCGACGGCGAGCTGGACTGGTGCGGCACGCTCTATCCGACGAACGCCCTGGCGCAGGACGCGGAGATGTCGCTCGATGAGTACGAGGACTTCGTATTCCGGGCCTGCATGCTGCACAGGAAGAATCCGGTCTCGGCCTGGAAGACGATGCGCCGGAAGCAGGCGAAGATCTGCTCGTATCTCGGCGAGCGGAAGAAGCTCCGCATCGTGCGGGAGGGAACGGACCTGACGCTGAGCGTCGAGGGAAGGAAGTGGATCAACTCCGACGGCAGACACAACATGCCCTCCGGAGAGGTCTTCACGGCGCCGGTCGAGGACAGCGTGAACGGGACCATCCAGTACTCGTTCCCCGCCGTCTGGGGAGGCCGCGAGGTTCACGGTGTCCGTCTCACCTTCAAGGACGGTCGAGTCGTCAAAGCCTCGGCAGAGAAGGGCGAGGACTTCCTCCTGTCCACGCTGGACACCGACGAAGGCTCCCGGGTTCTCGGCGAGGTCGCTGTCGGGACGAACCAGTACATCCAGCAGTTCACGAAGAACATCCTCTTCGATGAGAAGATCGGCGGAACGGTCCATCTCGCCGTCGGCGCCGCGTATCCGGAAAGCGGCGGCGTCAACACGTCGGGCATCCACTGGGACATGATCACCGATATGCGCGACGGCGGGAAGATCTACGCGGACGGCAAGCTGATCTACAAGAACGGAGAGTTCACGAAGATCTAGACGCACCGACATCTGAGCCCGGGGACCCGCCCCCGAGCGGAGGCATTCGATGAGAGACGAGAGATACGCGAAGCTGGCCGACGTGCTCGTGAACTACTCCGTCGGCGTCGAGAAGGGCGATCTGGTGGCGATCCAGGGCGCTCACCTGGCCGAGCCGCTGCTCCTCGAGATCTACCGCAAGGCCCTCGAGGCGCGAGCCTACCCGTTCATGAGGGTCCGGCTCCCAGCGGCCGCCGAGATCTTCTACCGGACGGCGACCAAGACGCAGCTCAAGCACCTGAACCCCATCTCGGAGTTCGAGCTCGAGAAGATCGACAAGGTCATCTCGATCTGGGCCGACGAGAACACGAAGTCGCTGGCCAACGTCGACCCCCGGAAGCAGGCGACACGCTCGGCGGCGACGGCCCCGCTCTTCAAGCGATGGATGGAGCGCGAGGCGGCCGGCGAGCTCCTCTGGGTCGGCACGCAGTTCCCCTGCAACGCCTCGGCTCAGGACGCAGAGATGTCCCTCGAGGAGTACGAGGACTTCGTCCTCGGAGCCTGCCTGGTCGACAGGAAGGACCCCATCAAGGCGTGGAAGAGCATAAGCCGGAAGCAGGCGAAGATCGTGAAGCGTCTGAACGGAACAAAGAAGGTTCGCGTCGTCACAAAGGGCACCGACCTCACCATGTCGGTCAAGGGGCGCACGTGGGTCAACTGCGACGGCACATCGAACATGCCGGACGGCGAGATCTTCACCGGACCCGTCGAGGACTCGGTCGAAGGGACGATCTCATTCTCGTACCCCGCCTTCTACTTCGGTCGCGAGGCGCACGGCGTGCAGCTCACGTTCAAGAAGGGCAGGGTCACGAAGGCGAAGGCGGCGAAGGGTGAGGACTTCCTGCACGCGATGCTCGACTCGGACGAGGGCGCCAGACGGATCGGGGAGTTCGCCATCGGAACGAACTATGCCGTGCAGCAGTTCACGAGGAACACGCTCTTCGACGAGAAGATCGGAGGAACGGTCCACATGGCCGTCGGCGCATCGATCCCCGAGTCGGGGGGCGTCAACGAGTCCGGCGTCCACTGGGACATGGTCACCGACATGCGCGACGGCGGGAAGATCTACGCCGACGGCAGGATCGTCTACAAGGACGGGAAGTTCAAGCTTGACTAGCAAGAGAGCCGGCAGCGTACGCCTGCCGGATCGGGAGGTGATCGAGACATGTCGTTCGACTGGTCAACCATCATCAGCAAAGAGACGATCATGGAGTGGGTCGCCACGAGCGGTCTTACGATCATCTTCCTGGTGGTCGGCGGCTTCATCGCCATCAGGCTCTCATCGTTCATCCTCGTCAAGATCAGAATGGCCTTCGAGGACGACGATCCGGAGACCCAGAACGAGCGCGAGAAGCGGGCGGAGACGCTGACGAAGGTCGTCCGGAACCTCCTTACCATCATCGTATGGTCGATCGTCGGGATGATGATCCTGAAGGAGCTCGGCGTCGACATCGGGCCCATCCTCGCCGGCGCCGGCGTCATCGGTCTGGCCGTCGGCTTCGGCGCGCAGACGCTGGTCAAGGACTTCCTGGCCGGCATGTTCATCCTCATTGAGAACCAGTTCCGCGTAGGCGACGTCATCAGCGCCGCGGGACACGCCGGACTGGTGGAGGTGATCTCGCTGCGCACGACGACGCTCCGCGATCTCGAGGGCAAGGTCCACGTGATTCCGAACGGCGAGATCACGGTCGTCACGAACATGACGAAGGAGTGGTCGCGCTTCATGATCGACGTCGGTGTCGCCTACAAGGAGGACGTCGACCACGTCATGGAGGTTCTCAAGGAGGTCGGAGAAAGCATGACCTCCGACGAGAAGTTCTCCCAGCTCATTCTCGAGCCGCTTCAGATTCTCGGCGTCGACAGCTTCGGAGACTCGTCGGTCAACATCCGCGTCATGTTCACAACGAAACCGCTCCAGCAGTGGGGCGTCGGACGGGAGTTCCGCCGGCGCATCAAGAACACGTTCGACGAGAAGGGCATCGAGATCCCGTTCCCGCACACGACGCTCTATCTCGGCGAGGGCTC
>WJMD01000178.1 GCA_014728125.1 Candidatus Effluviviaceae Genus V sp. | reverse complement strand
ATGCCAGCGCTCTTCGCGCGGGCAGAAAGGTCTGGTCGAGCTCAAGTGCGAGCAGATACTGCCGCCTGGCCTCGCTCGGCCGGCCGAGTGCCTCGTAGACGCGGCCGCGGTTGAAGTAGGCGTCGGGGAGCGTGGGGTCGGTCCCGGTCGCGCGGTCGAGAGCGCCGAGGGCAGCGTCGTACCGGCCGAGTTCGATCTCGACGACGGCCAGGTTGTTCCAGTACATCGCGGTCGATGGATCCAGGCGGACCGCGGTCCGGAGCTCCTGCGCCGCCTCCAGGTGATGACCCGCTCGGTGAAGCGCGCGACCGTACGCATCCCTCGCGGGTGCGGCGCGGGGATGGAGGCGCGCGGCGAGCCCGAGTTCGGTGAGCGCAGCCTCGGACCGTCCGGCGAGAAGAAGCGCGTCGCCGAGTCTGATTCTCGTGCTCACTTCGTCGGCTCCGGCGCTGAGCGACGTCGTCAGGAGCTCGGCCGCGTCCTCGGGGCGGCCGGCGTCGATGGCCAGCTCCGCGAGGTGCGCCAGGAAGACGTCCGGACGGATCCCGCGGGCGACGGCTTCGCGGGCCAGCCGGGCGGCCTCGACGGGGTCGTCGGCCGCGCGGCGGGCCGCGACGAGATGCTCGACCGCCACGGCGTCCGATGGGTTCCGCGCGACGGCCCGTTCCAGGAGCGGCGCCGCCTCAAGGTACGCTCCGGTCCTGACCAGTGCGATGCCGGCGCGGGTGAGCTCTCCCGGGTCGGGCCCGAGGTCGCCGGCACCTCGGTAGGCCGCCGCGGCATCCTCGGCGTCGCCGGACTCCAGGTACGAGCGCGCCGTGAGCGCCACACTCTGGTTGTGTGCGGCGGCCCGCGACGACGGGTTGAGCACGGGTTCGACATCGGTGACGATAACGAGTGCCGCCCCCGCGGCGAAGAGCAGATAGACCGTGAGGAGAGGACGCACGATGCGGCGGGCGGGCAGGAGCATGACGGCGAACGCGTTGAGCCCGGCGAGGGCGACGGCGATCCACCCGAGCACCGGGTACGGGAGGAAGACCGGGACGGTGAGATAGCCGGCGGCGGCGAGCGCGGCTGTCACGGCGCGTCCCGCGCGTGGACCGAGCACGATCGGCAGTGTCAGGGTGCCGTCGGCGCGGTCGCCGGCGACGTCCTTGAGGTCCTTGACGGCGAAGGCGAGCCCGAACGCCAGGAAGAGGACCCAGCCGACAGGGACCGGGAACGCGGCCACCGTTCTCGCCTCCAGGACGGCCGCGAACCCGGCGAGCGCCGTTAGCAGGGACAGGAGACCGAGCGAGAGCGTCCCGACGATCGGGATGCGCTTGAGTCTGACGGGCGGCGCCGAGTAGAGAAAGGAGACCAGCAGAGCCATCGCCAGGACAAGGAAACTGGCGTACTTGACGTTCAACGCCGCGAGAAGCGACAGTCCGCCGAGGACCGCGAATTGGACGACGGCCTCGCGCTGTGTGAGCTCGCCGGTCACGAGCGGACGGTCGGGCTCCGTCACGCTGTCGCTCGTGATGTCGAAGAGGTCATTGAGGCCCACCGATGCCTCGAACGCCAGAAACGTCGCGAAAAGAAGCCCGGCGATCCCCAGGACGTCTCCTCCGTGCGTGAACGAGAACCCGGAGGGTGAGACCACGGCCCATCCGAGAGCGATCCCGAAGCCGGCCATCCCGACGTAGTGGAGGGCCCTGAGTGGTCTGATGTTGCGCAGAAGCGCGGACGCCTTCGCCGGAACCGCTCGACGGAACGCGTAGAGCCCGAGTCCCGCAGACGTCAGCAGGAAGAGGAGGGCGAGCTTACGGCTCTCCTCGAGGACAAGTCCGCCCGACGTGAAGACAGCATCGTACGCGGCCGCGGGGAGTCTGACGGCGCCCTCGGAGACGTACTGCGCGAAGCGGGCGAAGGCGGCCGGGAGGACCCCGTGCGCGCCGATGGCCAGGTAGATGAGGACGAAGGCGAGCGCCGCCCGCCACCAGCTTCGTCCCTTGATGCGAACGTAGGCGAGGCCGAGCATGCATGCGGCAGCGACCTCGATGCGCTGCCCGACCGAGATGCGCTCGATGAGCACACGCGGGTCGAAGAACCTGAAGAGCACGCCGGAGAGCGACAGAACGTATGAGATGTGCGTGCCCTCGCCTCCGGTCAGGATGAAGTCTGTCGGGGGCGGCACCAGTATGATGGCCCAGGCCGGCGTCATCACACGCATCACGCGGGAGATGTGCTCGCCCGTGAGGTGGGAGAGGATGATCGCGATGGTAAGAAAGACGCTCGCATAGAACAGCAGGAAGTGGTCGAAGACCATCAGCGCGGAGACGGGGCCGGAGTGAGCGAAGCCCAGGACCCCTTCGGGTCCGAGCGCGCTCTCGATGACGTTCCTGAGGACGGCGAACGCGACGAACGTACCCACCCAGTATGACCAGTGGAGCGACGAGGCCTCGAGCGAACCGATCGCGCTCTTCAGTTTGCTCCTCAGCACAGTTCGAAGCCTCCTTCGCCGGGGTCGTGCTCTCCGAGGCCGCCTGGCGCCCTTCGCGGAGTCAAGAGGAAGGGCCCCCGCCCCGAACCGGAGCGAGGGCCCATTATAGGGGCGACCCCGCCGGCAAGTCCACCGGCGGACATAGGCCGTGGCGCTACTTGAGCAGCGTCAGCTTCCTGACCTCCCTGTCGCCGCCGTATGTCAGCTCGCAGAAGTAGATACCGCTTGCGACGACCTGTCCTTCATCATCGCGTCCGTGCCACACCGCCGTGTGACGCCCGGGGCCCTGCGGGCGATCGACCAGCGTGCGTACGACGCGGCCGTCGACCGAGTAGATCTTGAGCGTCGCGCGGGCCTCACCGGCCGGAGCCGGTTCGAGCGCGTACGCGATCTCCGTCATGGGATTGAACGGGTTGGGAGCGACGCTCGTGATGGCGACCCTCCTGCCGTCCGGCACGACGGCGTCCGCGATGCCGGTCAACGGAGGCCAGTCCGCGATGCCGCCCGTGATGACGACCGCGAACGGCTGCGGCCCGTGCGGCACGGTCGTGCCCTTGACGCGGACCGTGTACGTTCCGAGAGGAGCGCTCTTGACGAGAACGACCTCCTCCACGTTCCTGCTGTCCGCGCTGCCGCTCCCGACAGACTCGCCGTTCAGGAAGACGTTGCCCTTGAACGTGACGCCGCCGGGGCAGTCGACCTCGAGGTCCAGGTTGTTCTGGATGGCCACACTCGCGCCCGAGGTCGCCGGGTAGTCGGTCCACACGAGGACCACCTCGACGGGGATCGTTCCGTTGTCGATCGAGAACTCGAAGGTCTCCTCGCCTCCCTGGCTCACGCCGGCGGCGAAGTCCTCGACCTTCAGCTCGCGCGCATCGCCCTCGAAGTAGAGGACATCGTCAAGAAGCGCCCGGCCCCATCCCTCGTTGCCGTTCGGGATGTCCTGCGTCGCCATGTCGGTGCCCGACGCGAGGATCATCGCCTTCATGAGCGCGGCCGACGGGGAGAACTCCTCTCCCGAGGTCGGCGTGCCGTAGGGATACCACCCCTCGCGGAAGTACTGGCGCGTCAGCGCCGCGAGGCCAGAGATGCACGGTGTCGCCATCGAGGTTCCCTGGAAGGGCGAACTCGCGACGTTGCAGGTCTGAGCGGGCGGATTGCCCATGTCGTTGTCCGCCGAGTTGATGTAGCTGTAGCCCGCCTCGCCGCCCGGCGCCACGACCGTCGGCTTGATGCGGCTGTCGAATGCTGGTCCGCGGCTCGAGTATCCTGCCATCGTGTCCTGCTGCGGCGGGCGTCTGGTCGCGCCGACCGTGAGGCAGTTCTTCGCCGTTCCGGGGAAGCCGACCGTCGAGGATGAGGGACCGGAGTTCCCGGCGGCGAACACGATCAGGAAGTCGGGGTTCGCCCACATGAAGTTGTCGAGCGTGACGCAGTACGAGTCGTACGTGTTGTCGGTACCGCCCCACGAGTTCGAGTGGATGCGGGCGCCCAGGTTGTGGGCGTCCGTGTACGCGGCCGCGCAGCTCGACGGCACCTGGATCGAGCCCGAAGTGCAGGACCACTCGTCGTCGGCCCCGATGTCCTGCATGACCAGCTGAGCCTCGTAGGCCATCCCGTTGTAATCGTAGTTGCCGGGGTTCACGTAGGACTGGTCCCCGGCGAGCGTTCCGCAGACGTGGGTACCGTGACCGATGTCACAGCCGTCGTATGCGAGGCCGCCGCCGTAGAGCGAGTAGTCGATGACCTTCCGGTGCGACGGACCGGGGGTCGCTCCGCCGTCCCTGAACCAGCAGGAGTTGTAGTCGATGCCGGAGTCCATCACGGCGACGATCTCGCCCTCGCCGTGCAGGCCCTTGTCCCAGACCGGTGTCTGGTTGGTGGCGTTCGACTGAACGACCCACTTCGTCGTGTCGTTCA
Source organism: Candidatus Effluviviaceae Genus V sp. (assembly GCA_014728125.1). Taxonomy (NCBI): domain Bacteria; phylum Candidatus Effluviviacota; family Candidatus Effluviviaceae; species Candidatus Effluviviaceae Genus V sp. Next base: position 5,308 of record WJMD01000178.1, on the reverse strand, counting down.
TCAGGTAGAACTCAGGCTTCTCCTCGATCCACCATACGTTCCGAATACGCGCGAGCGCGGGAACGATCGATTCGGCCGCGCGCACGACGATGAGCTTCTGGAAGCCGTCGTCGACCGTCTCGACGATTGAGGCGCCCTCGGCCTCGATGAGTTTCGCTGTCCCGTCGATGTCGTCGAAGACCCGCACCATGAGCGTCAGGAAGGAGTCCGCGGCGCGTCGCGGGTCCTTGAACTCGTGCGTACCGATGAGCGGACTCATTTTGTACGCCGGGTGATACTGACCGACCCAGGACACCGAGCCGTGCGACTCGACGGCCGGGACGTCCCCGCCGTCGATCCTCGCGATGTACGTGTTGTCGGGGAGGTACGCGATGAGCTCGGCTCCCGCGGTCGCGACGGCGCTCTTCCGCGCGTCGGTCGGCGGTCCGTCGAGCTGGACCAGGTAGTAGGAGGTCTCTCCGGGGATCGGTGGCTCAGCTCGGAGCCAGCCGTCGATCTGGGGCGATTCGACCAGCGGGTCGAACGCGCCGACGGCCAGGTGGATCGTCTCGGCCGGTGCGCAGAGCGGCACGACGAGAAGGGTGATGAGAGCGAGCAGGAGAGAGCGGTTCGACACAGCGAACCTCCTTTCGTCCGGTGTGGCTCGAGGGGCCATAGGTTCGTCCCTGCCGGGACGCGCTGAACGCCTTACCATATCAGTTTTTGGGGGCGTTTGTCAAGAAAAGTGACGGCTCTCGGGCCCGCGGCGGCTCCGCGCACGCGCCGCCGTGCGAACTCGGCCTTCCAGGAGCCACATTCTGTGTCTAGAACTCGATGCGGCTCGGCCGCCCGCGTGACTCCGAGATGGGGATCGTGATCGCGATACCGCGCCCTTCATCGTCGAGCTCACCGATGATGTTCTCGATTCCCTGGATGAAGCGGTCCACCAGCCCTTTGTCGATGACGAGCAGGAAGATGTGGCCGAACTCCTGTCCCTCCGTGAACACGCGGGAGAAGTCCGCGAAGAGGGGGACCCTGGTCAGGAAGCCCTCGACGTTGCGCGCGTCCATGACGGTAGCGCTCGTCGCGCCGACCTCCGTGAAGTACTCGACGACCGGGTCGAAGTAGTCCGCGTCGACGAGCTCGAAGATGAGCAGGACCTGCTCACCCGTACCCTCGACCGGCGCCTCCTGTTCGATGTCCTCGATACGCCTGTAGATACCGTCGGACGACCCCGCCGTCAGAACCGACTCGCGGAAGGCGGTGTCGGACAGGAGCCGCGCGACCTTCGCGAGGATGCGCAGGTAGTCGTGTGACTCACCGGGGGGAGCGACGATCGCGACGACGAAGCGGACATCGAGATCGTCCACGGATCCGTACTCGATCCCGTGCGGGGCGATCCCGATCGCGCCGACGATGCGTTTCAGTCCCATGATCTTCCCGTGCGGGATGGCCACCTCACGTCCCACGCCGGTCGTCGCGGTGCGCTCGCGTTCGTTGAGCGCCTTGAGGATCGTCGCGCGGTCGGTGCCCTCCAGCGCCGGGTTCTTCATCAGGAGATCGGTCATCTCCTCGAAGAGCTCCTCCTTCGTTCTGGCCTTGAGGGCGGGTTCGATGCTCTCGCTGACAAGCGCCTCGATGAGCTTCATCTTGTCCGTTCCCCTTCCGATGTGCGAGCGCCTCGCCGCCTGGTGGAACCTGATCTGACGAGCGCGATCTTCGTGAGCGGCGGTCCGATCACCTCATTGACGAGGATCGACGCCAGCACGATGTTGACCATCTGCCTCATGTACGGGAGCTCCATGAACGCCGGCGTGTCCTGCAGCACGAGGATGAGACCGATCGCCACGCCGGCCTGGGGCAGGAGTGCGAGGCCCAGGTATCTTCGGGTGGCGGCCGAGTCCCGCGCCAGACCGGCGCCGAGGTAGGCGCCGCCGTACTTCCCGACCGCACGCGCGAGGAGGTATGCCCCTCCGAGGGCGCCGGTCTGCGCCAGCGTCCGGACGTCGAGCTCGGTACCCGCCAGGGCGAAGAACGCGGCGTAGATCGGCGGACTCAGCGGTTCGAGGATCCTCATCACGCGCGAGTTCTTCGCGGACAGGTTCACGAGCACGAAGCCCATCATCATGTTCGCGATGAGGGCGGAGACGCCGATCGAGACGGCCACGCCGCTGACGAGCAGGACGAAGCCGAGCACAATGACGATGATCTCGTTGTTGCTCTTGCGGTTCAGGACCAGCCGGTGGACCAGATACCCGACGGCGACACCGAGCGCGATGGAAATCGCGATCTCCTGGAGAGGATGGATGATCATTGCGGCCGGGCTGCCGGCCGCGCCGCCGACCATCGACGCCGCGAACGCCATGACGAACCCGAACAGCGTGATGGCGAACGCGTCGTCGAGAGCGACGACGCCGAAGAGCGTCGAGACCAGGTGGCCCCTGGCACGGAGCTCCGTCGCGATCGCCACCGTCGCCGCCGGCGCGGTCGCGGAGGCGATCGCACCCAGAAGCAGCGCCATCGGTGGCGGAGCCCCGAGGGCCCGGAGGGCGGCCGACACCGCGACGAACGTGACGACGAGCTGCGTCGCCGTGATGATGACGATGTTCCGTCCGGTCTTCCGGAGTTTCGCGATGCGGAACTCCGAGCCGATCGTGATGGCGATGAGACCGAGGGCGATGTGCGGCACCGGGGCCAGCGACTCGACGATGTGGTCGGGCACGACGTTGAGGACGGACGGGCCCAGCAGCAGTCCCGCCACGATATAGCCGGAGATCGTCGGCAGCTTGAGAAGCGTGGCGAGCTTGCCGCCGACGAACCCCGCGAGCAGAAGCGCGCCGACGCCGAAGATCAGGTTGTTGTGGAGGAGATTTCTGAGCCCGATGAGGGCTTCGAGCACCAGGTCCATGCGCTGTCCCGTCGCGGTCTCCGAGTGTCGGAACGAGCGCCCGGAGAGGCCGAGCGTCCGGGCGACAGTGGCGGATTGTACCACTCGGACCGCACGGAGGCCAGCCGCCGTCGGCCGAGTCCTCGCCGGGGCACGGCGGGCGACGTCTGACGCAAGCTTCTGCGGATGACAAGAATCGCCGGGTGTGGTATAATGAGCCGACAGGCGTGAACGCTGTCGTGTCTGCAAGTGAGAGCGCAGGCCTGTCCACAGCCGGACGGGTCTGCCTTTGTTTCGATGGGCCTCAAAGTGGAGGTGCGTTGTGCGGCATGGTGTGCTGGCATTCCTGCTCGTGCTCCTCGTTCCGGCCGCGCTCCTGGCCGCCCAGGTCGTGACACTGGGCGACGGCGAGCCGGTCGAGGTCCGCGTCCTTGAGTCGACGGACGCGCGGACCGTTCTGGAGTTCGAGGTCTCGAGCTTCGTGAAGACACCCGTCGAGATCGACGGGAAGACGTTCTACTCCCTCGTGCTGGGCGAAGAGGGCATCACCCTCGATGCCGGCTATCCCGAGCTTCCGAACGTCGCTCGCAGCATCGTCATTCCGGACGACGCCGCGATGGCGTACCGTGTCGTCGACAGTCACTTTGTTGAGTACGACGGCGTGCCCGTCGTCCCGTCGAAGGGCAACCTGTCGAGGCAGGTCGATCCGGCGTCCGTGCCGTACGAGTTCGGCGCCGCCTACGGGGAGAACGCCTGGTACCCCGCTGATATCCTGACGGCGCGCGATCCGTATATCATGCGCGACGTTCGCGGCCAGGCGATCGTGTTGAGACCGTTCCAGGTGAACCCGGCGACCGGCGCGCTGCGCGTCTACGACCGCGTAGTCGTCGAGGCCGTTCCCACCGGACCGGCCAGGATGAACGAACTGACGCACCGTCCGGCGAAGCTCAACGCGGAGTTCGTGGAGATCTACAAGGACCACTTCCTGAACTACGACGCCGTGTCCGAGCGTTATCCGGACGTCGCCGATGTCGGGAACATGCTGGTCATCTGCTACGGCGACTTCATGACCTCGATGGAGCCGTTCGTCGAGTGGAAGAACCAGATGGGCGTGCCCTGCGAGATGGTCAGCGTCACCGACGCGGGCGGCACGGCCTCCGGCATCGACACCTACGTGCAGAACTACTATGACACGAACGGACTGACCTACCTCCTGCTCGTCGGTGACGCCGCGCAGGTTCCCTCGCTGACGGTGAGCAGCCTTTCCGATCCGTCCTATTCGCTGACGGCCGGAACCGACAACTACGGCGACCTCTTCGTCGGTCGCTTCTCCGCCGAGACGGTCGCTCAGGTCGAGACGCAGGTTCTGCGTTCGGTCGAGTACGAGAAGCGTCCGCTGGGCGGCGGCGCATGGTACCACAAGGGCACCGGCGTCGCGTCGAACCAGGGTACGGGCGACGACGGCGAGTACGACGATGAGCATCAGGACAACATCCGCGACCTCCTGATGGCCTTCACGTACACAGAGGTCGACCAGATCTACGACCCGACCGGCACCGCCGCGATGGTCTCGACCGCGCTGAACGACGGTCGAAGCACCGTCAACTACACCGGCCACGGGTCGACGACGTCGTGGGGCTCGACAGGGTTCTCGAACACCGACATCAACAACCTGGTGAACGACAACATGCTGCCGTTCATCACGAGTGTCGCGTGTGTGAACGGCGCGTTCGGCAGCACGACCTGCTTCGCCGAGGCATGGCTCAGAGCCACCAACGGCAGCGAGCCCACCGGCGCTGTCGGTATCTACGCCTCGACGGTCAACCAGTCGTGGAGCCCCCCGATGGAGGGACAGGACGAGTTCATCGACCTTCTCGTCGGCGAAGCGAAGCGCAGCTTCGCCGCGCTCTGCTTCCAGGGCTCGAGCAGCATGATCGACGTGTACGGCACGGACGGCGAGGATGAGTTCCTGCACTGGACGATCTTCGGCGACCCGTCGCTGAAGGTGAGAACCGACACGCCGACGGACGTGACGGTGAACCACCTCGACGTGATGTTCCCGAGCATGACGACGTTCGATGTCGAGGTCGTCGGCGTCGAGGGCGCGCTCTGCTCGATCTACGGCAACGGTGTCAACTACGGCACCGCGACGACCGATGCGACGGGCAACGCGACGATCAACCTGACGGCCGTTCCTCCGGTCGGCGAGACGCTGACGCTGACCGTGACCGGCTTCAACCTGATGACTTACACCGCGGACATGCTCGTCATCGTCCCGGTGACCTACACGATCGACCCGCCGTCGGTGCCGATCAACACGGCGACCGATGTCACGGTGACGGTGCTCGACTCGCTGTCGAACCCGGTGGAGAACTGCTACATCGAGATCGACGGCTGGGGCGTCTCCCCGATCTCCGGCACGACCGGACCGTCGGGCGATGT